>WHTL01000356.1 GCA_009377735.1 Acidimicrobiia bacterium | reverse complement strand
TCACAGCTCGTGTGAGATGATGAGCCCGGTCGCCTACGAACAGGTACTCGCGGAGAGACAAACCGAAGATGCGCCCCAAACCGAGGCAGCATGAATCCCGAGATCAATAAGAAACCCTCCACGATTCGAGGGGAAGCCCACTGGACCTTTCCGCGGCGACGCTCCTCCTTGCGGTTGGTGAGAATCCACACGTAGGTGGAGATGCCGGTGTTGTAGAACAACTGATCGGGGAGACCGATGATGGCCTCCAGATAGTCGGATTCGATGAGCCAGCGTCGGATCTCAGATTCTCCCGACCCGGCCTGACCGGTGAAGAGGGGTGAGGCGTTGAAGACGATGGCGATACGGCTGCCACCCTCCTGGGGTGGTCGCATCTTGGAGATCATGTGCTGGAGGAAGAGCAACGAACCGTCGGACACCCGGGGGGTCCCGGCGTGGAACCTGCCGGCCAAACCCTGGGAGGCCTCATCCTCGATCTCTTGGCGGTACGCCTTCCAGTCGACCCCGAAAGGCGGATTACACAGCATGTAATGGAAACGCTCACCGGGGAGGCCGTCGTGAGTGAAGGTGTTCCCGAACACGATGTTGTCGGGCTCCTGGCCCTTCATGAGCATGTCGGAGACACAGGTGGCCCACGATTCGGGGTTGAGCTCCTGGCCATAGGCCTCGAAAATCAGACTGGGGTTGAGATCGGTGGCGTAGTTCTCCGCCACCGAAAGCATGCCGCCGGTTCCGCAGGCGGGGTCGTAAACGGTCCGGGCCAGCTGGCGAGCGGTGAGCGCGTCGGTGTCGGGCTCGAAGAGGACGGCCACCATCATCCTGATCACCTCACGGGGGGTGAAATGCTCTCCGGCGGTCTCGTTGGACTGCTCGGAGAAACGCCGGATCAGCTCCTCGTAGAGATAGCCCATCTGGGTGTTGTCGATACGGTCCTGATGGAGATCGATGTTGGCGAAATCCCTTACCACCTGGAAGAGGACATTCGACCTGTCCAGTTTGCTGATCTGGGGGTCGAACTGGAATCTCTGGAAGATGGCGCGGACGTTCTCGGAGAATCCGGCCACGTAAGAACGGAGATTCTGGGCGACATTGTCGGGATCGGCAACAAGGGCGTCGAAGTCGAGCCGAGACCGATTGAAGAACCCGAGTCCAGACGTCCGCTCGACGAGGCCGATCAGCCTCACCTCGGTGAGTTGGTCGCCGTATCTCTCGATCTCGGCGGCGACCTGATCCCTGGTTTCTGCCATCACCGAGTCGAGCCGACGCAACACCGTAAGAGGAAGGATCACCCTCCCATACTCGGACTGTTTGTAGTGGCCTCTTAGGATGTCGGCCACACGCCAGATGAAATTGGTCACCTCACGGTGATGCTGCAACGCTTCTCCTCAGCTCGTCGCTGATCACCGAGGTTAGACAATGGGTAGGACAGGTTGCCGTTCCCTCCCGGGGTGGTCCACTCAGGTGTGGCGGCGGGCGACCAGAACACCCTCTCGGACGCTGAGCACTACGGCGTCGAAGTTGGGATCCGCCACCACGGCTCTGGTCATCTCATCGGTGGCTGCGATCTGGGGATGGCTGAGATCGTCGATCCAGCGGTTGCCCGAGCCCAGGACGTTGTCGGCGATGAACAAGCCTCCGGGTTTGATGAGCGGCTTCATCAGTTGGAAATAGGTCGGGTAATCATCCTTGTTGGCATCGACGAAACCCACGTCCACCGATGCTTCACCCACCTCGTCGGCCAATTTTGAGAGCACCTCGATACCGGGGCCGTGGCGCACTTCCACCTGATCGGCGAAGCCCGCTGCGTCGAAATGGTCGCGGGCGAAGTTGGCGTGCTTCTCCTCGGCCTCGATGGTGATGAGTCGGCCATCTGGTGCCAGACCCCGTGCGATCCAAGTGCCCGAGTACCCACCGAGGGTGCCGACCTCGACGGCGAGCTTCGCAGGGGTCATCATGGTGAGAATCCGAATCAAGCGTCCCACATCGTGACTGACGGCGATCTCGGGGAGGCCGGCATCCGCGGCATCCGCGGCGAGTCCAGCGAGGTGATCGTCGTCGGGACCGAAGAGGTCCCTGGTGTAGCGGTTGGTGGCTTCCCATCGTTCTGGTGTCATCTCCATATCTCCACCGTATACCTCTCGACACTCCAAGCGGTCACCGCCGATAATGGGTGTGCGCTGGCCCCGGTTAAGATTTTGAGCGGGCTAACAATTTTGGCGAAGGAGACATGAGCATGAGTGAGGCATCGAGCGACTGGAGGCGGGTGGCGATCGTCTCCGGTCTTCGCACCCCCTTTGCCAAGTCGGGAACCGACCTCGCCGAAGTGGACACCCTGGGACTGGCCACCGCGGTGGTAAACGAACTGTTGGTACGGTCGGGTCTCGATCCAAACCAGATCGACCGGGTGGTGTACGGCTCGGTCGTCCAAGACGTCTCTTCTCCCAACATCGCCAGGGAGATCGTCCTCTCCACCCCCATCCCCGACAGCGTCGACGCACACAGTGTGGTCAAGGCGTGCGCCACCAGCACCCAGACGTTTATCGACGGTGCCAACTCGATCCTTCTCGGGGAAGCTGACGTGGTGGTCACCGGTGGTGCCGACTCTCTCTCCCGGCCCCCCGTGATGTTCTCCGACGAGTTCGTCGAGGTGATGATGCGAGCGAGGGAGGCCAAGGACGTAGCTGGACGAATGAAGGCGCTCTCCACACTGCGACCCAAAGACCTCGCACCCAACCCACCTGCCATCGCCGATCGCTCCACGGGCGAGACCATGGGTGACGGCGCCGAGCATATGGCCAAGATCTGGGCGATCAGCCGGGAAGCCCAGGACCGCTACGCCCAGGAGTCGCATGAGAAGTCGATAGCCGCCTGGAAGAAGGGAATCTACGACGACGAAGTCATGGCATTCCCGGTCCCCCCGAGGTACCGGACCACAGTCGAGCGGGACACCATACCCCGTCCCGATTCCAGTCTGGAGAAACTGGCTGGTCTCAAACCGGTGTTCGATCGAAAGTACGGAACGGTGACCGCTGGGAACAGTTCACCGTTGACAGATGGAGCATCGGCTCTCATCCTCATGGACGATGCCAAGGCAAAGGAGTTGGGTTTCACACCGCTCGCCTATCTGCGTGCCTCGGCATTCACGGCGGTGGATCCCAACTGGCAGCTCCTTATCGGGCCAGCACTCGCCGCACCGATGGCACTCGATAGGGCGGGACTCACGCTCGACGAGATCGATGTCGTCGATATCCACGAGGCTTTCGCGGCTCAGGTCCTCTGCGTTCTCGAGGCTTTCGCCTCCGACGAGTTCGCCCGTGACCATCTGGGACGGGACGAGGCAGTGGGTGCCATCCCCCTCGAGAAGTTGAACCTGTATGGGGGGTCGGTGAGTCTGGGTCACCCCTTCGGCGCCACCGGTGCCCGCCAGCTGCTCACCATGGCCAACGAGCTCTCCCGTAGGGGATCCGGTACCGCCCTCATCACCCAATGTGCCGCCGGTGGCCTTGGTGCGGCCGTCATCCTGGAACGATGATGGTGCTCTCGATCCACCCCTCCCCGTCTTCTGCGCGTGGAATCTCGCCCTATCGCGTCAATAATCCGCGCAGAACGGGGTTTCGACACAACCCCTCGTCTTCTGCGCGTGGAATCTCGCCTTATCGCGTCAAAAATCCGCGCAGAACGGGGTTTCGACACTCTCCGCCCGCCAACCCCATCCATCCCGACCTCTTGAAGAAGGTTATTCCATGACGTTGACGCTGCCCCAGCTCACCCATTTCAAGATGACCGTCGACGACGGTGTCGCCGTGGTCCT
>WHTL01000147.1 GCA_009377735.1 Acidimicrobiia bacterium | reverse complement strand
CCGTCAAGGTCAGCAGGGTCATCAGAGCCGCGACGACAGCGATGGTCGCACTCCTTGCAAGGATCCTTGTCGCACTCATTTCTTCCCTCTCCTCGGTTTTCCTAGCTCTGGTAGTCGGGTGTCTCATGGCAATAGGGCTCGTCTCATGAAGGCAGCTGCCTGGCCCCGGGTGAGGAGCTCGTCGGGGCAGTAGCGGTCGTTGTCGGGTGGGTTGCAGCCTCGGGTGATCCCCGCCTCGGCGATGGCGTTGATGTCTTCTTCGAACACACTGTCGTTGTCGTCGGTGAAGTGGTCGGTGTCGGTGGCGGGCACGTCGAGGGCGCGGCGGACGAATGCGGCGGCCTGTCCCCGGGTGAAAGGATCTTCCGGACAGAACAGCGTGTTGTCTGGTGGGTTGCAGCCTCGGGTGATCCCTTCGGTGGCGATGGCGTTGATGTCCTCCTCGAACACCGAGTTGTCGTCGTCGCTGAAGTGGTCGGTGTCCGATGCCGGCACATCGAGAGCCCGACGGAGGAACGCGGCGGCCTGACCTCTGAGGAATGACTCGTCGGGACAGTAGCGGTCGTTGTCGGGCGGGTTGCAGCCACGAGTTATCCCTGCCTCGGCGATGGCGTTGATGTCGTCCTCGAACAGATGCCCGTCATCGTCGATGAAATAGTCCTCGCCACCCGGGGGCATTGTGGTGGTCGTCGTCGGTGGTGGAGGAGGAGTGTTGTCGATCTCGTGGAGAAACACATCGTGGATGTCGTTGGTGTCGTTCGGGACCAGATTGGTAGCGAATGAGGTAAAAGCGACGTGGCGTCCGTCAGCTGAGAGCGCCGGGCGTAAGGAGGCGTTATTGCCCGGTGTGCCGCTGCTATTGATACTAATCCGGGTAGTGCTGCCAGATTCTGTGTCGTGGACGAATACGTCGATTCCGAAGGTGTCGCCGTCGACCAGATTGGATGCCGAATCGAACGCGACGTAGCGTCCATCAGCAGAAATCGACGCGCCCACCGAACCGCGATCACCCTGGGCTCCGTTGCTGTGCACACTGACTCGAGTGGTCCTCCCGGTAACGGTATCACGGACGAACACATCGGATACGTTGTTCGTGTCGCCATCGACCAGGTTGGGAGCGTCCGATTGGAAGGCGACATAACGTCCGTCAGCTGATATCACCGACGCGAAGGAATGGCCAATGGCCGGGGTGCCGTCGCTGTGGACACTGAGACGGCTGGTCTCCCCGCTCTCGATGTCATGGAGGAAGACATCGGATTCGTCGCCCGTGGTATCACCCGGGACCAGATTGGTGGCGTGCGATTCAAAGGAGACATATCGTCCGTCTGCGGAGATCCCCGGACCGTAGGACCCGCTGTTTCCGTCGACACCATCGCTGTTGACGCTGACCCGGGTGGTGTCCCCGGTCTCGGTGTCATGGACAAATATGTCGAAGGTGTTGTTTGTGTCACCCGGAACCAGATTGGTGGCGTTGGAGGAGAACGCAATGTACCGGCCGGTATCCGAGATGGCAGGCATGAAGGAGCCCATGTCTGCCTGGTCGCCGCGGCTGTTGACGCTGACGCTGATGGTGTCCCCGGTCTCGGTGTCATGGACGAACACATCCCAATCGTCGTTGGTGTCATCGGGGACCAGATTCGTTGCAGACGACCAGAAGGCTACGAACCGCCCGTCTCCCGAGATAGTCGGCTCGTAGGAATTGTTGTTTGCCTCGACGCCGTCGCTGTTGATGCTAACCCGTGTGGTCTCGCGGCTCTCGGTGTCGTGGACGAACACATCAATGGCATTATTGTTGTCCTCCGTGACCAGATTGGTAGCGGGCGATTCGAAAGCGACGTACCGTCCATCAGCCGACACGGATGCCGGTATTGGGTGAACTTCCGAACCCATGTTGGCTTCGGTGCCGTCGCTGGCGACGCTGATTCTGATCGTGTCACCGGGATCGGCTGAGGCGACCATTCCGACCACGAGCGCGGCCGCCAGGGCCGCCACCAAGGCCGTGACCCAAATTTTGTTTGCCGGTCGCATCGTGGACCGCCCTCACAGAATTGCCTTCCACTGGAAGGAGGGGCTCGGCAGTCATTTGATACAAGGTCCTACTCCGACACCACCCGGTCCAGGAAATCACCCGTCTTGGAGTCCTTAAGGATGAGCTTTCTGCGACCGTCGGGGAGTACCTCGGACTTGATCACGGTGTGACCCTCGAAGGTCTCGGTCTTCTTGGAGATGCGCGGTGTTGTGCCATGTCGCCATTCGGCGTCGACGGGTACCCAGGCCTTCTCCTCGGCGGAGCGATAGCAGGCATCCATGATGGAGTTGACCAGGTAGCCGTCGTAGAAGGTCTCACGAGGTTCGCGGCCACTCTCCATCGAGTCGAACATGTCGGCGAACATGTCCACGTAGCCGAGCTCCGACACCTCATCGCCTACGGGGAACAACCAGCCGGCTCTCTGCCTTCTCGGCGACGTAACCCTCGGACTCTCCGGCGGTGAACATCTCGAAACCGGTACGGAGAAAGTGGTTGAGCCATATCGTTCCCTCGGTGCCCGCTACCTCGTCGCGGAGGTCCATCCCTCCCCGGAAGGTCCATGACACCTCGAACTGTCCAATGGCCCCCGACTCGAATCTGATGAGGGCGATGGCGTTGTCTTCGTCCTCGATGGGATGGACGAAGGTGTCGGTGACGCACATCACCTCTACCGGGCGGTTTCCCTTCCCTACGAAATTGCGGATGATCTCGATGCAGTGACAACCCAGATCGATGATGGCGCCGCCACCGGTGAGACGCCCGTCCCAGAACCACGCCGAATGGGGGCCGGGATGGGTTTCCCGGGAGCGGACCCAGGTGACGTCACCGATGGCACCGGAGCGGACCGATTCCACCGCCTTCACGGTCTTCGGCGTGTAGACGAGATCCTCGAGGTAGCCGGCGAACACCCCAGCCGACTCCACCTTCTCCAGGATGCGCGCCGCCTCCTCGGCGTTGCGTGCCAGCGGCTTGGTGCATAGGACGGCCTTGCCGGC
The DNA here is from genome assembly GCA_009377735.1 of Acidimicrobiia bacterium. GTDB lineage: Bacteria > Actinomycetota > Acidimicrobiia > Spongiisociales > ZC4RG35 > WHTL01. Next base: position 6,472 of record WHTL01000147.1, on the reverse strand, counting down.
ATCGGCGGTCATTGCAACCGCTTCCTCGTGGAGATGGTTGGGGAGACCGATCACGACCGTATCGGTGTCGGGGTGGTTGATCGCCTCTTCCATCGAGGTCGTGTTGCTGGGGATGTCCCAGCGATCGGCGAACGCCTCGCCACGCTCCTCGGTTCGTGAGTAAACCGTCTCTACCCGGTCTCGACCCCTTCCCCCGTGGAGGGTCATGGTGTAGAAGTCTCCGATGAGACCCGTCCCCAGCATCGTCACCCGATGTGATTGCAATTTCTCTCCTTGGCTACTCGTAAGGTCGTGATGGACAAGGTAGTTCCTTCACGGCTAGGGGTGGTCCCCATGTCAACGGACGGCGGGTTTGTGTGCCACTAAGAACACAGGAACCTGAGGTTCGCAGAGAATCTGTCGCCGGTGAGTTGTAGGGTTGTCCACGACGAGACGGGAGGTCGGGATGATGGCAGAGTCGGTGCTCTACTTTGCTCTCGATGTCGAGGTGTCCGGGCTCGACATGGATGTCGTCGGTATCATCCTGATGGCGGGAGGTGCTTTGGCATTCCTGTAAGGCTCTAGGTGCTCTGGATCCATCAGTACTCCCCAGCCTGACCTCCGGCGCACCTTGTGAAGAAATTAGCTCAATGGCGGCCGACAGGCGGCGCCTAATGCTGGTCTTCTGAACGACGCCCCTCCCGTAATCGCTCAATCAAGTATCTGCCCGGACGAAGAATTGACGATCGCGCGTTGAGGAGCCCCGCACCACCATCTCCTGACTTCCTTTGCGATCGACCGTCGGTCGGCGGTGGGTCGACGTTGCTGCCGTGGCCGCGGGACCACACGGGGCGGGTGATACATCTTGAGGAGATGTTTGGGACTCAATCGCTTGAAGGCCCGGTTCCGGATGTGGCCGCCACGAAGAGACCAACGACCAGGGCGGTCACCAAGAGCACGTGATAGACGATGTCGGGAGTGGTCTGTGGACCTACCCCGATGAAAACCAGGACCAGTCCGAGAATCGAACCCGCCAGACCGAATACCAGTCCCCCGATCAGGGCGCGGTGACCCCACGGTGGAGATACCCAGCTCAGGGCCAGGCCCACCACCATGACGGCTCCAATCACCGCCTCGGGCACCGCTGCTCCGCGGTCGTCATACCCCTCGACGAGGTACCCGAAGTGGATCAGTGACGCCAGAAACAGCGACAGCGCGGCTACCGCTGCGAATAGGCGGGCGAACTCGAGGCGGCTCATCTCAGATCCTTCCATGTTGTCCAGCCGCTGACGGTACACGTCGTCGTAGATCTCTCGCCCGGCGTAGGTGTCGGCATTCGTGCCTCCTTCTGGATCGGTGAATACACCATGCCATTGAGGGCCATGGAGCGTACCGAGCCCCACCCCCCCAACTGACGGAGGGGTACGACCGACCTACTCCAGGGTGATCGGTCCCTCATTCAGGTAGTCGGCGACCATCGTCGCCAGGGACCCGTCGTGGACATAAAGGTAGAGGGCATCGCCGGGGCAACTGGTGGAGGCGTGGTCGCGGTGACCGAGAATCTCGTGGGGGTCGACACCACTCTCCTGGGCACCGTATGCAAGAATCTTGGCGATTGCCTCGAGCTGGACCTGGGTCGGTTCCTCATTGTCGAAATTGCCTTCCACCACCACCAGAAAATGGGCCGTCGGGTCGTATTCGGTAGCGGTGTCGCCCACCTTGGTCCAATCGCGGCCCTCATAAACCCGGCCGTCCTTGCCGACGATGAAGTGATAGGCGATGTCACCCCAGCCCAGCGATTGGTGATACGACTGCCACCCCCGGAATGCCTCCGGACCGGTGGGTGAAGGTGGGCTGGCGGCGTGATGAAGGGTGAGATGGGTGATCGTGTGATCGGTGAATGACCCCTCGGGTGGTGCGGCACCCCACTGTTGACGCTCCACCAGGTCGATCACCGTGCCCTCCGGCGCAGGGGGTACCGGCAATTCGAGGGCTCTCCGCAAGAAAGCAGCCATCTGACCCCGCCGCACCGGCTGATCGGGGCAGTAGCGGGTATTGGCAGGTGGGTTGCACCCAAGGGTGATCTCGGCCTTGGCCAGGGCGGCGATGTCATCCTCGTGAACGCTACCGTCATCGTCGGTGAAGTGGTTCTCGGCCGGGGGTAGGTCGAGACCGCGGACGAGGAAGGTCGCCATCTGTCCCCTGGTCACGGACCAGTTGGGGCAATAGCGGGTGTTGTCGGGTGGGTTGCACCCAAAGGTCACACCTGCCTTGGCCAGCGCGGCGATGTCGTCTTCATGGACGTTGCCGTCGTCGTCGGTGAAGTGGTTCTCGGCTGGGGGTAGGTCGAAACCTCGAACGAGGAAGGTCGCCATCTGGGCACGAGTCACCGCCCGATCCGGGCAGTAACGGGTGTTCTCGGGTGGGTTGCACCCCAGGGTGATCCCAGCCGCCTCCACGGCTCTGATGTCGTCGGCGAAGATGTGACTGGGTGGCACATCGTCGAAGGCGAGGACGGGGAGAGCGGTCGCCACTAAACCCATCACCAACAAACCGATTAGTGCCTTGTGCCTGCGTGTGCGCATCGGAAGAACTCTAGGGTGGGGCCTGGCCAGTCCTATATCTCTTCGCCGTGACGGTGGATGTCTGCGATACGGAGATACTCCTCGATACCCGACCTCTGACGGGCAACCTCGTCGTCGGTGAGGTCACGGACGGGTTTGGCCGGTGTGCCCATTGCCAAAGTCCAGTCGGGGATCGTCTTCCCTTCGGTGAGGACGGATCCGGCGGCCAGCCAGGCACCTTCACCCAATACCGACCCGTTGAGAGCCCGGGCGCCGATCCCAACCAGGCAGTGGTCGCCAACGGTGGCACCGTGGACAACGGCGGCATGACCGATGGTGGTGTCGTCTCCCACAGCACAGGGGATCCCAGCGTCGCAGTGGAGAACCGATACGTCCTGCACATTGGTCCGGGCACCGACCGAGACCCGATCGGCTTCGGCACGGATCACCACCCCGTACATGATGACCGCCAGTTCCGAGATTTCCACGGATCCGGTGATCCGTGCCGTGTCGGCGACGAATGCGGTGGGATGGATCTCAGGACTCACAGCTGGCCCAGCTCGAAGATGGTCACCATCCATTCCCCATCACCGACGGGGATGATCTCGATGGTGACCCTGACTGGCTCGTCAGCCACGAAGGTCTGGCTAAAGGCATCCGTACCTTCCTCGAGAGTAAAGCCCGCCGTCTCCGGACTCACCGTGCCCGACACCGAGATCACGTCCGCTGTCGGTATGACAGTGGCCTCGGAGAAGTCGAATCCGGGCTGGAGCTCGACGAGCCCCTCGCCCGCCATGAAACGCTGATGGAGGGGGCTTGACTCGTCGACACCGGCCGTAATGTCGACACGGTCCCGATTCGCCAACGCCCAACGCCACCACTCCTGCCATCTCGTGAGGAAGTCCAAGACCTCCGCCTCGGTGGGATTCTCCCCGAGGTTGAGGTCCAGCGGTGGTTGCTCCGACCCCACCAGCGCCAACAGCTCGTCGGGGACTCCCTCGGTGTCCACACCCGGCGGGAGCCCGCCCGGTGGTCCGGTGGTGAGGTTGGGTCCACCCGTGGTCGGGGGAGCCGTGGTGGGGGCGATCGTGGACGGTGCCGTCTCGGTCGGCACTGTGGTTGGTGCACTGGTCGAATCCGACATGCTCGTGGTAGAGCTCTCGGTAGTGGCTGCTGTGGTTTCGGTGGGGTCGCCGTCTCCGGAGCATCCGACCAGGGCGACTACGGCGACCAACAGAAGTAGAGGGAGGGGGGAGGGTTTTCGCATTCCCGTAATGATGGCGGCCACCCGAGGCTATCGGCCATCGGGTAGTCTCCTCACAGGCAGGTAAACCACCACGGGAGGCAGATCATGTCGAATCAATCATCGAGTGAGTCCCCTTCGGCGATGGATCAAGTCAGACGCTACGCGCCTCCCGTCGTCATCACACTGCTTGCCGTCCTCTTCGTGATCCAAAATACCGAATCCGCCCAGTTTGACTTCCTGTGGCTCGGCTTCGCCTGGCCGCTCTGGGTGATGCTCATCGTGTTCGCCGCAATCGGGGCGGTCGTGGCATGGTGGGTGACCCGGCGTCGCTCGCGCCGGTAGGTCATCGGGCATAGGGTGTTGCCGCCCAACTCAGCCCGTGCTTCCTCGCTACGCTCGGCAGGGATGCAGCGTGACCTGACCGACCAGGATCTCTGGCTTTTCGCTGAGGGCAACCATGAGCGTGCTTACGAGTTCTTGGGCTGTCATCCATTGGTGGACGGTGGCGCCGATTTCGCTGTGTGGGCACCGAACGCCGAATGGGTATCCGTAATTGGTGACTTCAACGGATGGAATGATGCCGCCGCCCCAATGACCAGGGGTGAGAATGGGATCTGGAATGGCACCGTGCACGAAGCGTCCCACGGGGATGCCTACAAGTATCTGATCCGCTCCCACGGATACGCGGTTGAGAAGGCGGACCCCTATGCCGTGCATAACGAGACCCCGCCGGCCACCGCCTCCAAGGTTTGGGTTGCCCATCATGACTGGTCCGATGGGGAATGGATGAAAACTCGGGCGGAGCGCAGCGTCCACGACGCCCCGATTTCCATTTATGAGGTCCATCTCGGGTCTTGGCGGCGCGATCAATGGGTCGATTATCGGGGTATCGCCGATCCTCTCGTGGAGTATGTGACCGAGACGGGTTTCACCCATGTCGAGTTCCTCCCCCTCACCGAACATCCCTACTACGGGTCGTGGGGCTACCAGACCACCGGATATTTCGCACCGACGGCTCGATATGGGCCGCCCGAGGACCTCATGTACCTGATCGACCGTCTCCACGGGGCGGGAATAGCAGTCATCATGGATTGGGTGCCGTCACATTTTCCCACCGACGAGCACGGGCTGGGTTTCTTCGACGGGACCCATCTCTACGAGCATGCCGATCCCCGCCAGGGGTTCCACCCCGATTGGAAGTCCTTCATCTTCAACTACGACAGGGGAGAGGTGTCGAGTTTCCTCCTCTCATCGGCCCATTGGTGGCTGGATGCCTTCCATATCGACGGGCTCAGGGTCGACGCGGTGGCATCGATGCTCTACCTCGACTACTCACGCAAGGATGGAGAGTGGATCCCCAACGCCAGGGGTGGGCGGGAGAATCTGGGCGCCATCGAATTCCTGAAGCGGCTCAACACCACGCTCTATGGGAGGTTTCCCGGCATCCAGACGTACGCCGAGGAGTCGACATCATGGCCGCTGGTCACCCGACCTGTGGACCAAGGGGGTCTCGGGTTCGGATACAAATGGGACATGGGATGGATGAACGACACCCTGGATTACCTCCACATCGACCCCTTCTTCCGAGGCGACAACCATCACAAGCTGACGTTCCGCCAGATCTACGCCACGTCAGAAAACTATGTCCTTTCCCTATCCCACGACGAGATGGTCCACGGCAAGCGATCCCTGCGGGCCAAACAGCCAGGTGATCGCTGGCGGCAGTTCGCCGGGTTGCGCACCCTGTTTGGGTATCAATGGGGTCTGCCTGGCAAGAAGCTCATCATGATGGGTTCTGAGATTGCCCAAGAGCGGGAGTGGAATCACGAGGCGGAATTGGACTGGGGCCTCCTCGACGACCCCGACCATGCCGGTGTGCGTCGTTGGGTGACGGATCTCAACCGGTGGTATCGGGACAATCCCGCCATGCATCGTGGCGACCACGAAGGGACCGGGTTCGTCTGGGTCGACGCCAACGACAATCGGAGGAGTGTCTACAGCTTCCTGCGGAGGGCACCTGGGGAACAACCCGTACTCGTCGTGTGCAATTTCGCCGCCACACCCTGGGAGGGGCTGATTCTGGGCGTTCCCCACACCGGCAAGTGGACGATGCAACTCGACTCCGACTCCACCGATTACGGCGGAACCGGCTGGGGCCGCGGTGACCCCATCGTCCATCCCGAGATGCCATCGCACGACCAGCCACACTCGCTTGTCGTCGACGTCCCCGCGTTGGCGACACTCATGATTCGATCCGAGACCCGGGACACCTAATGACCGTCATTTCAGACAACGGAAGGAGTCGGGAGCGATGAGCCAACCACACGTGCTCTCCATGGTGCTGGCCGGTGGCGAGGGCAAGAGGCTGATGCCATTGACGAGAGATCGCGCCAAACCCGCCGTCACCTTTGGCGGGCACTACCGTCTCATCGACTTCGCCCTGTCCAACCTGGTGAACGGTGGCAGTCGCCGCATCGTGGTCCTCACGCAGTACAAGAGCCATAGCCTCAACATCCACATCTCCCGCACCTGGCGGATGTCCCCCTGCTCGGCAACTACGTGACTTCGGTCCCGGCCCAGATGCGTCGGGGCAAGAGATGGTTTGTGGGATCGGCCGACGCCATCTTCCAGAACCTCAATGTGATCGACGATGAGGAGCCCGACTTCCTCTTCGTTTTCGGGG
>WHTL01000404.1 GCA_009377735.1 Acidimicrobiia bacterium | reverse complement strand
GAGTGCACGCCGTCCTCACCGCGGACGATGTCCCAGGAAGACCGCTATTCGGGCTGGAACACCCCGACCAGCCGGTCCTCGCCACCGAGGAGGTCCGCTACTGGGGGGAGCCGGTCGTCATTGTCGCCGCCGAGGACCCGGAGACGGCGCGGCGTGCCGCAGCCGCCGTGGCAGTCAAGTACGAGGAGTTGCTGCCCCTGGTAGACCCCGAGGAGGCGGATGACCGCGGCGAGGTGTTCCGTCGCATCCGTATCCGCCGCGGTGACCAGAGGGCAGCAGGGTCGGTGATTGTCGAGGGTGAGTACGAGGTGGGGATGCAGGATCAGGCCCCTCTCGGAACGGAGGCGGGTCTCGCCATCCCAGACGGTGTCGGAGGTGTCGACCTCCATGCCACGACGCAGTTTGTCCATGCCGATCACGAACAGATTGTTGCCAGCCTTCGTGTCGCCCCCGAGATGGTTCGCTCCCATCCCACCGGAATCGGTGGTGCCTTCGGCGCCAGGGAGGACGTCAACCTCCATATCCATCTATGCATGCTGGCGTTGCACACCGGTCGGCCCGTGAAGCAGGTCTATCAGAGGGGTGAGTCGTTCACCGGACATGTCCATCGCCATCCAGCCCGGCTCCGCTATCGACATGAAGCCGACGATGATGGTCGTCTCATCCGGGTGGAGGCCCAGGTCATCCTCGACGGGGGCGCCTACGCCTCCACCACTTCGGCTGTTCTCGGCAATGCTTGCTACTTCACAGTCGGACCGTACAAGTGTGACAACGTGACTGTCGACGGTGTCGGGGTGCGCACCAACAATCCTCCGTGTGGGGCGATGCGGGGATTCGGCGCCGTGCAGGTCTGCTTCGCATACGAATCACAGATGGATCGTCTCGCAGAAGCCGTCGGGATCGACCCCCTGGAGATACGAAGGCGCAATGTCCTGGCAACCGGTGACCCCCTCGCCACCACGGGTCAGGTCATTATCACGCCACTGCCCACCAGGGAGGTGATCGACTCCCTCGTGGCCATGCCACTCCCCACCGACGACGAATCCAACGATCCGCTCCGGCTGCCGGGGGGAACAGGTCTGACCACGAGCCGCGAGGATGTGCGCCGCGGTGTTGGTTACGCCTGCGGGATCAAGAACCTGGGATTCTCCGAGGGCTCCGACGATTACGCCCAGGCACGTGTCCTCCTCACTCCTGAGGGTGCCCTGGTGGAGACCGCCGCCATCGAGGTGGGTCAAGGGCTGGTAAATGTGCTCGGGCAGTTGGTGAGGACGGCGTTGGGCGTGGGGCGGGTAGAGGTGAGACACGTCGATACCTCACGTATCGACTCGGCCGGTTCGACGTCTGCGTCGAGACAGACACAGCTCACCGGAGGTGCCGTCCTGGAGGCGGCCAACCAACTGAAAGATCGGATCCTTGCGCAGTATCCGGGCGACCACGTCGACGACGACGGAGTCTGGAATGGTGACGAGTTGGTAGTCTCATATGCCGACCTGGTCGACGAGGGGTGGGTGGAGACGACAACCTTCCGACATCCGCCGACCGAGGAGGCCGATGAGGACGGCCAGGGTGTCCTCCATGCGGACTTCGCCGTGGCAGGGCATCGGGCGGTGGTCGATGTCGACATCGGACTCGGCCTGGTCCGTGTGGTGCGTGTGGACACCGCCCAGGATGTTGGCAAGGCTTTGAATCCGGAATCGGTCAGAGGCCAAATCGAGGGTGGGATCCTCCAGGGTGTGGGTCTGGCGATTATGGAGGAGCTCATCATCGACGATGGTGTGATCCGCAACCCCACCTTCACCGACTATCTGCTTCCCACCGTGCTCGATGCGCCCGAGGTGGAGGCTCTCCTCATCGAGGAGGATGGCTCCTGGGGCCCGTTGGGGGCGAAGGGGGTCGGCGAGCCACCCACCATTTCCTCAACAGCGGCCGTCGTCGCCGCTATAAGGGACGCCACCGGTTTGGACCTCAACCGGGTGCCGGTCCGCCCGGAGCACATCGCCCTTGCCGGCGACATGACGTGACGCCCTCCTTCGCGTTTGGGTTGCCCAAATGCGAGCTCCACGTCCATGTCGAGGGGACGCTGGAACCCGAGCTCATGTTCTCCCTCGCCAAGAAGAACGGTGTCGAACTGCCCTTCGACAAAATCGACGAGGCGCGCGAGTCGTACCATTTCACCGATCTGCAGTCCTTCCTCGACATCTACTACCGCGGGGCGTCGGTCCTCCGCACGCGGGATGACTTCGCCGCCCTGATGGCCGCCTATCTCGACAGGGCGCGGGTGGCCGGGGTTCGGAGAGCCGAGATCTTTTTCGATCCACAGACCCACACCGAGCGGGGGATCGGGTTCAACGTCTTCATGGGCGGGTTCGTCGACGCCATTTTCGACGCCCCCTCCGATCTCAGTATCGCCCTCATCCTCTGTTTCCTACGACATCTCCCGGTCGGAGCCGCCATGGAGACTCTCCATGAGGCGGAACCCCATCTTGACGGGGTGGTGGCGGTTGGTCTGGACTCCTCGGAAAAGGGCAACCCACCCCACCTGTTCGCATCGGTATACGACGAGGCCAGAGTGCTGGGTCTGCGTGCGGTGGCGCACGCAGGCGAGGAGGGGCCTCCCGCATATATTCGCAGTGCTCTCGATGATCTCGGGGTGGAGCGCATTGACCACGGGGTCCGCTGTCTGGACGACCCCGATCTGGTCGATCGACTCGTCAAAGAAGGGGTGCCTCTCACGGTGTGCCCCCTCTCCAACGTGGCGCTGCAGGTGGTCGCCGAACTCAGCACACACCCGCTCCCTCAGATGATGGAGCGGGGTCTCAATGTGAGCATCCACTCCGACGACCCCGCCTACTTCGGCGGTGACATCGGGGTGAACTACGAGAGGGTGGCCACCGAACTGTCGCTGACCTCGGAAACCATGAGGACGCTCGCCGCCAACTCGGTTCGTTCCAGCTTCCTCGACCCCTCCGAGAAGACTG
>WHTL01000295.1 GCA_009377735.1 Acidimicrobiia bacterium | reverse complement strand
TGACCCTGGATCGGTCCCGGCCTGATAGCAAGCAGGGGCTTGCAGCCTCCTTCGCACGACGCGACGCCTGGCTCCGTCAGCATACGGATGAGGCCGTGGTGGTGTGGGATGGTGAGGACGGCTACCTCGCCAAGCAGGTCCGCTCCATCCGAGGCGAGCTTGGTGAGGAGAATGTCTGGGTGGTGGATCCGGCGCATTTCATGTGAGCCGTGATCTAGCCCGGTGGCGCTGCGAACCCAGTCAATATAGAACGGTCGGGGTGTCGGCCCAAAGTTCGGGGTGGTGAGGCGGTGACCTAGCCCCTTCCGAGATGGGATACCCTGACCGGAATGCGTGTCGGAACGTCACCTCAGCAACTGGGTCGGGTTGAGTTCACCATCCTGATGGCGTTCACCATGGCGGGTGCCGCCCTGGGAACCGACATCATTCTTCCGGGGTTCCCCCAATTGCGAGACGCCTTCGGCTTCGCTGTTGATGGGACCGAGGTGTCGGCGGTGGTGTCGGCATTCCTACTCGGTCTGGCGGTTGCCCAGGTTGTCTACGGTCCGTTAGCCGATAGGTTTGGTCGTGTCCCCGTACTTCGGGTCGCATTCGGCGTCTATCTGCTTGGAGCCTTGGCCTGCACCTTTGCCCCGTCGTTCGAGACCCTTCTTATCTCCCGTTTCATTTGGGGGGTCGGCGCTGCCGGTCCCCGTGTTGTGGCCCTGGCAATGATCAGGGATCGATTCGAGGGCGACCGCATGGCGCGGGCGATGTCGTTCATCATGGCGGTGTTCATTCTCATCCCCATCGTGGCGCCATCGCTGGGATCGTTGCTGATGGCACTGGGGAGTTGGCGTTGGGTGTTCGGTTTCTGTGCCTTGTTCATCATCGCCATGCTCCTGTGGTCGTTTCGTCTCCCGGAGACACTCAAACCCGAGCATCGTCTCCCCCTTTCGGGTCGTCGGGTTGCCCAGGCGGTGAAGCTGGTGGTAACCAACCGCACGACGGCCTTCTACACCCTTGCCCTCACTTGTCTTTTCGGTGTGTTCTTCTCCTATTTGGCATCTTCGGAGATCATCATCTCGGACACATTCGGGCTCGGTGACAGCTTCCCCGTGGTGTTCGGGGGTCTTGCGGCCGTAATGGGATCCGCCATGCTGGGGAACGCCTGGCTGGTGGGTCGCTTCGGCACCCGACGGGTCGCACACTTCGCCACCATGATCTACGTGGGTGTCGCCGTGGCACTCACCGCGGTTGTGGTCGCGGGCGACGGGATCCCATCATTCTGGGTGTTCGCACCACTCCTCGCAGCCAATCTGGCGTGTCATTCCGTCATCATCCCCAATTACAACACCATCGCGATGGAGCCCATGGGTGCCATCGCGGGAACTGCGGCCGCTGTGATCGGTGCCTTCTCAACCGGTCTCGGGAGTCTCCTCGGTGGCATGCTCGATCAGATGTACGACGGAACGGCACTTCCCATAAGTCTCGGATTCCTCGGGTTCGGCAGTCTTGCTGCGATCCTGATGTTCATCGCCGAGGGGCGAAGGGTGTTTCAACCCAGCAGGGTTCCAACTTGAGAGACCGTTTCGACCTTGTCGTGATCGGGACCGGGTCGGGCAATACCTTCATCGACTCCCGATTCGCAGATCTTCGAGTGGCCATCGTTGAGCGCGACACGTTTGGTGGAACCTGTCTCAATCGGGGCTGCATCCCGTCCAAGATGCTGGTCTACCCGGCAAAGGTGATCCGTGAAGCCACCGCAGCCGGCCGGTTGGGTGTCGACCTCAGACTCGGATCTCGGTCCGTTGGACCGAGATCCGCGATCGCATCTTCAACCGGATAGATCCCATCGCCGAGAGTGGAGAGGACTATCGGCGCAACCAGGGGAACGTTGAGGTGTTCTCCGATGATGCACGGTTCGTGGGGGATCACCAGCTTCTTGTCGGTGACCGCATCATCGAGGCCGACTGCTTTGTGCTGGCGGCGGGCGCTCGACCGATCGTCCCCGAGATCGATGGACTCGATGCCAATTCCTTCCACACGTCCGACACCATCATGCGGATAGATAGATTGCCGGAACACCTCATCATCATCGGCGGGGGGTTCATCTCTGCCGAGATGGGTCATGTGTTCTCTGCGTTCGGGTCGAAGGTGACCGTGGTGACCCGAGGGAATGCGCTCCTGACGGACACGGACACCGAGATTTCGCAGCGATTCACGAGGCTATTTGCAGATGTCGCCGATCTCCGGCTGGGCAGAACGGCGGCGAGAGTGGCCGAGGGGGGCTCCGGCATCGAAGTCGTCCTCGATGATGGCTCGATTGTGAGCGGTGACTCCCTCCTGATCGCCACTGGACGACAACCCAACGGCGCCCAGCTCGACGTCGGACGGACCGGCGTTGATTTGGATGCCTCCGGCTATGTGGTCACCGATGACACCCTGGCCACTACCGCCGAGCGGATATGGGCGTTGGGTGACATCCGTAATCCCCGTCAGCTGAAGCATCTTGCCAACCGCGAGGCCAAGATCGTCGGTCACAATCTGCTCCATCCCGACGAGCCGCGCCGCATCGATCAGAGGGCGGTGCCGACCGTGGTGTTTTCTGCCCCCGAGGTCGCCTGGGTGGGGGCTACCCAACAGGACCTCGATGAAAACGGTACCGACTACCGGGTCCAGACCCGTGACTATTCGGCCACCGCCTACGGATGGGCCATGGAAGACGAAAGCGGTTTCGCCAAGGTTCTCGTTGATCCGCAAACGGAGACCCTGCTCGGTGCGCATGTCATCGGTCTCGAGGCGTCGATGCTCATTCAGCCGTTGGTGCAGGCCATGCAATTCCGCATGCCCATCGACCGGGTCGCCACCGAGGTCATCTACCCCCAATCCGCCCTTACCGAGGTGGTGGAGCAGGTCTTACTGGGGTAGGTGGAGTTCCCCGTGCCTAAGTGCCCCCCGCCGCAAGTTCGTGGGTGTTTCAACGGCCAGCGACGCCGCTTGCTACGTCCTCGTCCTCAACGCACCGCACCGGGTGCGGCCGACACACGTTTCCATAACGGCAGGCTCATGGGAACGTTTGTCGCGTCCTGTGTCCTTGCCATCGACGGCGCTGCCTCGCCGAAACACGCGCACATACTTACGCCGGAGAGCACTAAGTGCCGCCATAACTGGAGGTACATAAGACTGTGTTGGTTGGTATGGAGGGAGAGCCAATAGAGGTGTTGGAACGAGAAGAGGATCTCCCCCCACCGCACGGTGTGGGGGGAGAAGGTTCGTTGCCCGTTCAGTCGGTTGCCGCTCGGTGGAGGAAGGCGGCCATCTGCTGGCGGAGTACCTCCTCCTCGGGGCAGAACATGTCATTGTCGGGTGGGTTGCAACCGACGGTCACACCGGACGACGCCAGAGCCTCGATATCGCCCTCGTGGATACTGCCGTCGTCGTCCACGAACCGGTCTGTGGCGGGGTCGCCATCGACGAACCCGTAGGCCCGCGTCAGGAAAGATGCCATCTCCTGGCGCAATACGTTGTCGCTGGGGCAGTACTGTGAGTTGTCGGGTGGATTGCAGCCCTGGGTGATTCCCGATTCTGCCAGTCGGTTGATGTCGTCCTCGAAGACCGAGTCGTCATCATCGACGAAGTGGTCCTGCGTCGCCTCGGGGAGGTCGATTGCCCGGTTGATGAACGCCGCCATCTGACCTCGGGAAACCGAGTCCTCCGGGCAGAACATGGTGTTCGCCGGGGGGTTACACCCGAAGGTGATTCCCTCCGCCGCCAGCCACTCGATGTCTTCGGCGAAGATGTTGTCCTCGGGAACATCACCGAACTCGGGAGCGGGCTCGGGCACCGTCGTCGTGGTGGGCGCACTGGTGGTGCTGGTGGTGCTGGTTGAGGTCGTGCTGGTTGTGGTTGGTTCAGTGGTGGTTGTCGGAGCACCAGTGGTCGTGGTGGTGGTGGGCGGTGGTTCGTCGCTACACCCCTCTGAGCCGAGACACAACTGCGTATGGTCGATATGAAGAGTGAACTCTTCGCTCAGTGCACTGAACCATCCGTACCTATTTCCACCCACATCTTCTATTGGGTTCTGGATAGGATGAGTATCAGGAGGCAGCGATTCCGAGAAAAGTTGCGTTCCGTCGGTGTCATGAAGGGACAGATCAACCCTGAGGTTCCCAGCATCATTCCAGAAGGTATGCCGGAGGGTATACCAACCTGCTGGCTTACCCTGCTCGGTAAAGTTGTAGTGGACACCGGTCTCTATGGTCTCCTTGGGATTAAGGTTGGAGTTGTTGGAGACCCCGAAGAGAGGAGCGTTTTCGCTCGTGTCCTTGGTGATGTGGAAGACGTAATCCCTAAGGTGGGTTCCTTCCGTGTTGTTGACCGCGGAGCTGTAATCGAATCCCTCACCGAGTGCCCAGTCGGGATCGAGATATACATCGAGCTCGGTCACATAACCCTCCGAGGGCCAGGTGTCGCTATACCACCGAACTCAGTATTCGGTCCACCATCGCCGCTGTTCTCGACGGTGGCGTGGAAGTCCCCTATAGAGGAGTCGATTCCCTCGGAGCCACTAGGCACCCTAATGATGTCCCCGGACCAGCCTTCGGTGTCTTGCTCGAATCCCTGCTCATAGGAGATCGTTTCCTGAGCAGAAAGGGTGATAGCCGCCAGGGTGGCAACAACGACAATCGTTGCGAATGTGACCCACTTCGTGGATCGGTGTGTTTGCATTGACAATTGCTTTGTCCTCCAGTCCCCTCATTTTGTTGACCTGTCATCCGTCCCTCGATTACGACCTAGATGGGGTGGGACAGATTTCTGTGAAACGACATAAAAAAAGGCGAAACTGCCAGTTCGATCGGTGAATCCTGTCCCCAATTTGTTCGAATTCTCCTCAACCTCTGCCGGTTCCAGTCCCAACTTTGACACGAGAATCGTATAGTGCCTGGTCAGGGACTTGCGATAGAACGTGTTTGTCACTACAAACCCTGATTTTTGGGGTGTGTGCGCCGGTCTCGGCTTGGGGGCGGGTCA
>WHTL01000124.1 GCA_009377735.1 Acidimicrobiia bacterium | reverse complement strand
TCACAGCTCGTGTGAGATGATGAGCCCGGTCGCCTACGAACAGGTACTCGCGGAGAGACAAACCGAAGATGCGCCCCAAACCGAGGCAGCATGAATCCCGAGATCAATAAGAAACCCTCCACGATTCGAGGGGAAGCCCAGAAAACCAGAAAGAGCAGCCATCCGAGCTGCCAAACGACACGTCACCCGCCGCGTCTGGAAAACCCTCCGAGACCACCAATTGACATAGGAGAGCCCGTCAGCGGATCACCATCACCTACTCATCAACGCCATTCCAGGGCCGGTGCGACGTGGGTGAGGATGCTCTCCAGGACGTGGGCGTTGTAGTCGACACCGAGCTGATTGGGAACGGTGAGTAACAGAGTGTCGGCGGCGGCGACGGCCTCATCACCTTTCAGCTGCTCAACAAGCACATCGGGCTCGGCGGCATAACTGCGACCGAAGATGGCTCGGGTGTTCTCGTCGATCCAGCCAACCTGGTCCTGGTCCTGATTGCCACCACCGAAATAGGCGCGGTCGCGATCATCCACCACGGCGAAGATGCTCCGACTGACCGAGATCCGCGGCTCGCGGGTATGTCCGGCAACCTCCCATGCCTCGCGATATGCAGCGATTTGCTTTGCCTGTTGTACGTGGAACGGCTCCCCGGTCTCGTCGTCTTTCAGCGTCGAGCTCTGCAGATTCATCCCTAGCTCCGCGGCCCAACGAGCAGTGGCATTGGATCCCGACCCCCACCAGATGCGCTCCCTCAACCCCTCCGAGTAGGGTTCGACCCGGAGCAACCCGGGCGGATTGGGGAACATGGGGCGCGGATTCGGCTCGGCGAAACCTTCACCTTCGAGGACCTCGAGGAACCTCTCGGTCCGAGCACGCGCCATATCGGCATCACTCTGCCCTTCGGAGGGGTCATGACCGAAGTAGCGATAGCCCTCGATCACCTGCTCGGGGGAACCTCGGCTGATGCCCAGCTGGAGCCGCCCACCCGCGATGACATCGGCAGCCCCTGCGTCTTCAGCCATGTAGAGAGGGTTCTCGTAGCGCATGTCGATCACGGCGGTGCCCAGTTCTATTCGCGATGTCCGAGCGCCGGCCGCGGCCAGGAGAGGGAAGGGTGAGGCGAGCTGGCGGGCGAAATGATGCACCCGGAAATATGCTCCGTCGGCACCCAACTCCTCGGCGGCCTCCGCCAACTCGATCGACTGGATCAGCGCATCACAAGCCGTACGCGTCTGTGATTGTGGTGATGGGGACCAGTGCCCGAACGAGAGGAACCCTATGCGCTTCATGACTGGTTCAACACCTTCCGGTGGAGGGAATTCCTAGACTGTAAGTAACTGCACCACAGTGTGAATGAGCAGACCGGCAAGGGCACCTACCAGCGTGCCGTTGATCCGTACGAACTGAAGGTCCCGACCCATCCAGAGCTCCAGGCGACGGCTGGTGTCGTCGGCATCCCACCTCTGCACCGTGGTAGAGATCAGCCGGGTGAGCTCTCGCTCCCCCACCCGGGCCATAGGTTCTGCGAGGGAGTGGAGCCACACCCAGATCCGCTCGCGGAGTGAAGGGTCATCGGTCAGACGCACCCCGAGGCCTTGAAGGGTGGCAGCGAGACGCGAACGCAGCTCGGAGTCGGGACGTTCAGCCGCTTCGGAGACACCACGCGCCATTGCCGACCAGGTGCCCCGGGCCCACTCCCGCAGCCGAGGATGATCGAGCAGGGCATCAGTTCTCTCGACGACCTGGGCTCGGAGTTCCTCGTCGTTGCGTAGCCGCACTGCCAGATCTGTCAGGCGCGCATCCACCCGACGTCGTATCTCGTGATCGGGCTGCTCGGCCAACTCCACCAAATAGCGTTGCACCGCGTCATATGCGGTTTCGAACACGGCATCATCGATCGCCTCGGGGACCCACCAGGGGGACTCATCTCCCAGCCGGGTTCGCAGCGACGGCCGATTGTCCTCCAAACCGGAGGCGATCCCTTGAATCGCTGCGGTAACAAGAGGGGTGTGTTGTCCGTCTTCCATAGCGATCTCGAGTCCCTTCCCCATCATGTCGGCCAGGGGGGCACTCCGGAGACGGTCCACGATGATTCGTTCCATCTCAGTCTCGATCTGGGAGGAATCGAGACCTTCGGACAATGCTCCGAGGGTGGTTACCAAACGGGCCGCCAGGGCGTCGGCATGGTCATGATCGGTGAGCCACTCCCCGACACGCATTGGGATATCTGCCTCTTCCATCCGTTCGATGACACTCTCCGACGACAAAAAATTGTGACGAACGAACTGCGCCAGGTTCTGACCAAGACCGTCCTTGGAACGCGGGATGATGGCCGTGTGCGGGATGGGGACGCCGAGTGGGTGCCGAAAGAGGGCAACCACGGCGAACCAGTCGGCCAACCCCCCAATGGTTCCCGCCTCGGCGGCCGACCGTAAATAGCCGACCCAAGTGGCGTCACCCATGAAGAACGTCGAGACGAAGATGGAGAAGACGAGGGCGAGGAGACCGGTGGCCCGGCGTCTCGCACGGGTGAGGGCAGCGGCCCTCCGTTTGTCGTAGTCTGCGATCACGAAGGTGAATGGTCGCAGATGCCCGCGCCAAAACCCATCCATAGCTCGATCCACCCTTCTGTGCGGATTCTCGCGCCCTATCGCGTCAAAAATCCGCACAGAAGGGAAAAGATCCGTTCGGGGTTGCAGGTCTTTTCATGTCGACGGAATCCGGATAGACTTGGGTCTGCGCTCGCCGAGGGGCGTTGCGACCGCGCCGTCGATCGACGGAAAGCGGCCAGGCTCGGCAGGGGCGCACGCTGAGCAATCAGCAAACGGCGCCCGCTCGCTACACAAGGAGCAACCGCCAATGACCACCACCACCCCGACCCCAACAGAGCACACCGACTTCGCGGTACGTGACCTCGGCCTAGCCAACCTGGGCCGCAAGCGCATCAGGATGGCCGAAGAAGAGATGCCCGGTCTGATGCAGATCCGGGAGCGTTACGCCCCCGATCAGCCGCTCAAGGGTGTGCGCCTCACCGGCTCTCTCCACATGACCAAGGAAACAGCCGTCCTCATCGAGACCCTGGTCGACCTCGGTGCCTCGGTCCGGTGGGCGTCGTGCAACATTTTCTCCACCCAGGACGACGCTGCCGCGGCCATCGCAGAGGCCGGTATCCCGGTGTTCGCATGGAAAGGCGAAACCCTAGAGGAATACTGGCAGTGCACCCTCGACGCCCTTACCCACCCCGACATGGCGGGCCCACAGCTTGTGGTAGACGACGGCGGCGACGCCACCCTACTCGTCCACAAGGGAGTGGAGATGGAGGAGGGCGACGACTGGGTCGACACCCCAGGCGAGAACCATGAAGAGCAGGTCATCAAGGACCTCCTTCGACGCACTCGGGAGGAGCGGCCCGGTTTTTGGACCCGGGTGAACGAAGGGTGGGTCGGTGTGTCCGAAGAGACCACCACCGGCGTCCACCGCCTCTATCGGCTGGCCGAAGCCAAGAAGCTGCTGATTCCTGCCATCAATGTCAACGACTCCGTCACGAAGTCGAAGTTCGACAACCTCTATGGCTGCCGCGAGTCCCTCGCCGACGCCATCAAGCGGGCAACCGATCTCATGATCGCCGGGAAGGTCGCCGTCATCTGCGGCTATGGGGACGTTGGCAAGGGTTGCGCCCAGAGCCTCCGTGGATTTGGGGCGAGGGTACTCGTAACCGAGATCGACCCCATCAACGCCCTCCAGGCAGCGATGGAGGGGTTCGAGGTGACCACCCTCGAGGATGCGCTCGCAGAGGGCAACATCTTCGTGACCACCACCGGCAATCGCGACATCATCACCCTGGAGCACATGAGAGAGATGGGCGATAACGCATTGGTGGCGAATATCGGCCACTTCGACAATGAGATTCAAGTGTCACGTCTCAACGAAGCGGAAGACATCGAGGTGGACCGCATCAAGGATGGCGTCGACCGCTACACCTTCCCCGACGGCACCTCTTTGTACCTTCTCGCTGAGGGTCGGCTGGTGAATCTTGGGGTGGCACATGGGCATCCGTCGTTCGTGATGTCCAATTCCTTCTCCAACCAGACTCTCGCCCAGATCGACCTCTGGGACAACCGGGATAACTACGAGAACGCCGTGTACCGCCTTCCCAAGAAGCTCGACGAGGAGGTTGCTCGTCTTCATCTGGAACACATCGGAGTCAAGCTGACCCAGCTCACTCCGGAGCAGGCGGAGTACATCGGCGTCCCCGTAGAAGGCCCCTTCAAGCCCGATCACTACCGGTACTGATATTTCTGGGGGCCTCCGTCCCCCAGACCCCCAACGGCTGCCTCGACCCAGCTTCTCGCGTGGTCGGGGCCGTCCGACCTCAACACCGCGACACGGCGCCTGTCTGGCGCCGAGCGATGTGCGACGGGTTCGGTGTGGTAGCAGTTGAGGTCCTCCGTAGCCTCGTGCTGGCGTTCGTTGGGACATCGCGGTTCAGACCTGGGTGAGTGCCACCGGCCCTGATACTGGTCGTCTCCAGGTCGTCGAGGAGCCTCAATGTTCTTGCGATAACAGTCTCACCCGGTCGCCCGGGGTTCCCGCCCCCGAACCCAGGGTTCCTACAACCGCCCAGCGACGTCCCCAGCCCAAAGTTCAGTGAGGCGTTGCCCCCAAACCGTCCAGCTCAGCGGATTAGGACGTCGGCGACGATTACAGCCGACAGTGCGGCCAAATAGATGTTCGATGCCGTGAATAGCCTGATCGGCTCGGTGTCGGATTTGGTCATCCGCCACGACTCCCAGAAGAACCAGGCTCCGAGGCCGATAGCCCCAATCATGTAGACCCACCCCATCCCCGCAACAGGGACGAGGAGGAGAGTTAACCAGACCATGATCGTCGAGTAGAGCAAGATCTGTCGGACGGTCGCGGTCCGCCCCCTCACTACGGGGAGCATGGGCACTGAGGCGGTGGCGTAGTCCGCCTTGTACCTCAGTGCCAGCGCCCAGAAGTGTGGTGGCGTCCAGTAGAAGACGATGGCGAAGAGGATCCACGCGGGGAGACCCACCCCTCCCGTCACGGCCGCCCAACCCACCAGCGCCGGTGCCGCTCCCGCTGCTCCACCGATGACGATGTTCTGGGTGGTGGTCCGCTTGAGAAGGATGGTGTAGACGACGACATAAAAGAGAAGGGCGGCCGTAGACCAGAGTGCGGCTGTGAGGTTGGTGAAGACCCACAACCAGGCGAACCCGGCGACACCGAGCGCAATCCCAAACCACAAGGCGTTCCTCGCCTCGACCCCGTGCACCGGTAGCGGTCTCTTCTTGGTGCGGCCCATGAGCTCGTCAATATCACGGTCGAAATAGCTGTTGAGGGTGTTGGCACCAGCCGCCGACAGCGTCCCCCCTATCAAGGTAGCCAGGACCAGCCACGTCCCGGGCCATCCCTGTGCAGCGAGGACCATGGCGGGCACGGTCGTGATCAGAAGGAGCTCGATGATCCGTGGTTTCGTCAGAGCCACATAGGTGCGAACTCGATCCCAGAGTCCGGAAGGAGTGGTCGTCTTCTCGACGACTGAGGAAGTCATTGAGCCCGATCCTACTCCGGATCAGACCGAGTCCAGAAGTCGCCGGTCGACGTACCTTTGAGTTTGGACAGGACCATCCCCAACCGAATCCGAGGAACGCCCATTCCCATCTATGATGCGCTCCGATGCGTCGTTCACGTCTCTCCACTGTCGGCGGAATAGGACTACTCGCTCTGGTGCTCTCAGGGTGCCAGCTCGTCGAAATCGACTCCGCCCTCACCACCTTTGAGCCGGCTGGTCCTTTCGCGCAGCGTATCGACGATCTCTTCTGGATGGTGTTTTGGATCGCCACTGTCATCTTCGTGCTCGTCCAGGGGGCTCTGGTCGTAACGATGATCCTCTTCCGGGACCGACCGAACCGAAAAGAGCCAAAGCAGATCCACGGGAACGCCAAACTGGAGGTGGTCTGGACGGTGATCCCCGCCGTGATCCTGGCCACGGTTGCCGTCCCCACGGTGAGCGCCGTGTTCGATCTCACCGAGTGCTCGGACGATGCAATGGTGGTCGAGGTCATTGGGCATCAGTGGTGGTTCGAGTATCGCTACCCCGAACAGGGCGGCTTCACCACTGCCAACACCATGGTCATCCCCACTGGCGAAGAAGTGTGTGCCACGATGACCTCCGAGGATGTGCTCCACAACTTCTGGGTCCCGGCCCTCAACGGAAAGCGATACCTCATACCGGGCCAAACTACCGTGCTGCGTCTCCAGGCTGACTCCGACGGCGAGTACTGGGGTCATTGCGCCGAGTTCTGCGGTCTCTCGCACTCGCTGATGCGGGCCAGGGTGCACTCCGTTCCCCGCCCCGAATTCGATGCCTGGGCGGCTCGCCAGACGGAGCCCGCACCGGTGCCCGAAGAGGGGTCTCCCGAGCGAGAGGGGTACGAGGTGTTTGCCCAGTACTGCACCCAGTGCCACGCCGTCGACTTTGCCGACAACGATTCCGGTGTGAACGACAATATCCTCGAAGAGCCGGTGTTCAACGGGCCCAACCTCACCCATTTCGCCGATGAGTACCGCACCACGTTTGCCGGTTCGGCGCTACCCGAGGAGGGCGAGAGCTTCGACGATGCGCTGAAGAGGTGGATAGCGAACCCGCCTAACGTAAAGCCCGGAAGTTTCATGCCCGATCTCGGCCTCACCGAGGCAGAAATCGACGCCGTGATCACGTGGCTTAAGAGCAACAAGTGAGACCCATGACGAGGAACATCCAAAGACGGAACGGGCGATGACGACCACCACCGACAGACCTGATGTCATTGAAGAGCCCGTCCCCTCGACCACCATCTACCGCCGGCCGAAGCAGACGGAGGGTTTCTGGGGCTGGGTGACCACGACCGATCACAAGAAGATCGGGACCATGTACGGATATGCCGCCTTTATTTTCTTCCTCTTCGGTGGCATCGAGGCGCTTCTCCTCCGTGTCCATCTCGCCTCTGCCAACAGTGAATTCCTGACCGCGGGCGCCTACAACGCCCTCTTCACCGTGCATGGGGCCACGATGATCTTCCTTTTCGTGATGCCAGCCTCCTCCGCCCTCATGAACTATCTCCTCCCACTGATGATCGGTGCCCGGGACGTGGCGTTTCCCCGGCTCAACGCCCTCTCCTGGTGGGTTTTCCTCTTCGGCGGCCTCTTCATGTACTCCGCTCTGCTCTTTGGTAGCGGGATGGCACCGACCGGTGTGGAGAACGTGCCAGGGAACCTCGCCGCCGGTGGCGGACCCGGCGGGCTGAACTTCCTCTCAGACCTACCCGATGGCGGCTGGTTCCTCTACCAACCAAATACCGGACCCGATTTCTCGCCGGGGACAAACATCGACTTCGCACTACTCGGGATCCAGATACTCGGGGTGGCGTCGTTGGTGGCGGCGGTCAACTTCCTGGTGACCATCTTCAACTTCCGGGGGAAGGGGATGCGTCTCCTCCGCATGCCGGTGTTCGTCTGGATGACGATGGTCACCCAGTTCCTCCTGCTGTTCAGCCTCCCCATCATCGCCATCGCCCTTTTTATGGCGACGTTCGACCGCAACTTCGGCTCGATGTTCTTCGACGCCACCGGAGGCGGCGATCCCGTCCTATGGCAGCATCTCTTCTGGCTCTTCGGTCATCCCGAGGTTTACATCCTCATCCTGCCGGCGATGGGAATCGTGTCTGAGGTGATACCGACCTTCAGCCGCAAACCCCTCTTCGGGTACTCGGCGGTAGTGTTTGCTGGTGCCGCCATCGGCTTCCTCGGCTTCGGTGTGTGGGCGCACCACATGCTCTCGTCGGGGATCTCACCAATCGCCCAGGCGGCGTTCGGTCTGGCGACCATGACCATCGCCATCCCCACCGGGATCAAGATCTTCAACTGGATGGGAACGATGTGGATGGGCCGAATCCGCTTCACCTCGCCCATGCTGTTTTCCATCGGCTTCGTAGCCATGTTCGTCATCGGGGGTCTGTCCGGAGTCACCCACTCCATCGTCCCCTCCGACTGGCAGCAGACCGACACCTACTACATCGTGGCGCACTTCCACTACGTCATGTTCGGCGGGTCGGTGTTCGGACTCTTCTCCGGTCTCTACTACTGGTATCCGAAGCTGAAGGGCAGGGTGATGGGTGAGCGGCTTGGCAAGCTCCACTTCTGGCTGATGTTCATCGGATTCAACCTCACCTTCGGTCCCATGCACTGGCTCGGTTTGCAGGGAATGGTGCGACGCACCTGGAAGTACGATCCCTCGTTGGGGTTCGAACCGTGGAATATCGCTGCCACGGTGGGAGCCTTCACCATCGCCACCTCGATCGCCGTCTTTATGTACAACTGGTGGGCGTCGGGCAAACGCGGCGAGCTGTCAGGTCTCGACCCGTGGGATGCCAGAACGATCGAATGGACCATCCCCAATCCCACCCCCGCCTACAACTTCGCAACGCGCCCCGTGATCACACGACTCGATGACTTCTGGCATCGGAAATACGAAACCGACGACGAAGGACGGGCGATACGCAAACCGGAGGCCGACAAGCTCCTGGCCGACCTCGATCACGACGGTCGCAACCCCGCCACCGAGATCCACCTCCCCAACCCCTCATACTTCCCTCTTATCGTCGCTCTCGGTATGCCTCTGATCGGATACGGGATCATCTGGCACACGACCCTGTGGGGTAAGGGGCTTCTCGCACTCGGAGCACTCCTCATCATCGGAGGCGGAATCGGATGGGCGGTCGAGCCCATCGAGGAAGGGCACGACGAACCCCACGAGGAAGACGAGGACTCCGATGACTCCGGAGACGACGAGGAGCCACAGGACGGCGATTCCATAGAGGACGAGGCGTCCGAGACGATGGAGTTGCAAGGTACTTCCGATGGCCAGGGCGAAGAGACATGACGGACCTGGTCCGCCAGGAGGCGCCCACAGAAGGCGACCATCACGAGGAGCACGAGTCGCTGGGGATGGATGCCCGCAAACTGGGCATGTGGATATTCCTCTCCTCTGAGTTCCTCTTCTTCGGGGCGCTCATGACCAACTATCTCCTCTTCTCCAACCGCCCCGGGATGGCATCGCCATATCCGGCAGAGATCTACGACATCCCGTTCACGTCCGTGAGTTCGTTCGTGCTCCTCATGAGCTCGCTGACGATGGTGCTGGCGCATGCAGCACTGGAACGCGAGGACCAGAACCAGACCAGGACCTGGTTGTTCGCCACGGCGGCACTTGGTGCGATATTCCTCGGTGGCCAGGTTTTCGAGTTCTACGAGTTCGTCGTCCACTACGAGATGACCCTCACCACCAGCCCGGTGGCTTCGGCGTTCTTTGCCCTCACCGGCTTCCACGGGTTCCACGTCGCTGTAGGAATCGTGATGCTTCTCTCCCTCTGGGGCATCAGCCGCACCCCCGAGGGCCTATCGGAGAAGCGGGGCCTCAATGTCGAGTTTGTCGGCCTCTACTGGCACTTTGTCGACATCATCTGGATCGTGATCTTCACCGTCGTCTACCTGCTCTCGGCATCATGAGCGAAGGCGCCCACCACACCCCAACACCAGCCCAGTACTGGAAGATTGCCCTTGGGCTGGCTGTGGTCACGGGAATAGAGGTGTCTCTCTATTACGTCGACCAGGCGCTTGAGTTGGGCGTTCTCAATGCCGCCATGCTCATCGGCCTCTCATTCATCAAGTTCTTCGTCGTGGTGGGGTGGTTCATGCACCTCAAATACGAGAAGCCCGCGTTAAGCCGGTTCTTCACCAGCGGATTCATACTCGCCCTGACCCTATATGCCGTGGTCCTCGGCTTCATGGCCGCAGCCGTCCTGAATCAGTAACTGTTATGTCTGGGGGACTCCGTCCCCCAGACCCCCTACGGCCGCCTCTGCCTCACTTCTCGAGTGGTCGGGGCCGTCCGACCACAACTCCGCGGCTCGGTGCCTGTCTCTTGTGTCGGAGTGGTTGTCGGGTTTGATATGGATGCCACAAGATGTTTTACCCAATCGCGTTTCGGCAGGTGGAAAACTTGCCGCTGCCCAGGCTTCCCACCCACCACCACGGCATCTGCACGACCACCAACGTCCAGGAGTCTGTAATCGTTGCTCGTTGCGGCTCACCCGGACCGAAACTGTCGGAGCCCAAAGGCGATCTAGCCGGCTGCCGTCGTCGCCGGGATTGTGGTTGATGC
>WHTL01000275.1 GCA_009377735.1 Acidimicrobiia bacterium | reverse complement strand
ATTGAGATCATGGGGTTCGCTGTTTTGCGCTCCTGGGGTTCCGACCGTCCGCTCGTCTACCTTTCCGCCAGCCGCCAGGCCCGGATGATTTCCTGTTCGATGCGGTTGTCGTTGCTGTCCCACGCCTCGACCCGCAGAGAAACGAAGCCCGTCGTCTCGAGCGGGTCGCGGGCATCGAGACGGAACTCGAACCGACCGTCGCCGAGACCCCTGCCAGCGCGCCGTCGCCAGGTCTCCCCATCGTCGTAGGATGTCCACAGTCGGGCACCGGCGATCGGTGGGCCGTCGGCTCCGGCCTGGTGGCGGGCCTGGATCTCGATCACCGGCGGGCCGGATCGATCACGCGGATGTGGCGAGGTGTTGCGCAGGTCGAGGTCGGCGTCATAGTCGACCATGACCAGGGGCAGGACCACGAAGCTCGGTCCCGGCGGGCGCTCGGAATGGACCGTCCAGGCGGTCGAGGTCTGAGTCGAGGTCGTCCACCATTCGGCGTCGCGGGCCACGTCGAACTCGATCCGATAGACCGCCGAGTCCGGTGAGACGGGAACACCCGTCGGAGGACCTAGGTCCTCGAAGATCAGCTCGTCGTCCTGGAACAGACGGAACGCGGTTGTGTCGACCGCGGTGTCACCGGGGCTCCAGTGACTGGGGTGGGTGTCGGCCCACTCCATGAGTGGCATACGAAGCGTGTCCGCCAGCCGGGTTACCACACGGCTGATGTCGAACGGTCCACCTTCCCGCATCCCGGAACGGCGGGGCCCGCCGTGCCAGGTCTGGTCACGCTGTTCCCCGGCAGCGTACTCGGTGATCGGCTCAAACATACGTCCCAGCTCGGTGCCCTGGGCGAAGATGGACTGCTGGTATCGGGCCACACCCGGAACGAGGTACTCGACCCGCTCGGCCAGCATCGGTAAGGGCACGAACTCGGCGCTGGATATGGCGAGGCCGGGAGTCCAGAAATGACGGATCTCACCGGCAATGTGATCGCCGCTGTCGCTGGCGAATCCGTTGTCCACTCGAGCCAGCGATTCGGTCTCGGCCGTGTGGCCGGGGTCGGTGGGGATGCCATCGGCGTGGCTGAACACCAGGTCGTATAGATACGGCGTGGCGGGCTCACCGGCACCATGCCGCGAGCGGTGGGTGAAGGTGAGGCTCCCCAACGTGACAGGATCGGTCGCCGCGGCGTACATCCCGTTCGGAAACGCCGACACCGGTGCCAGATAGCGATGGAAGAAGGAGCCACCTTCGGCCGCCGTCCGGCGGTAATCGAGCGCCCAGTGCTGGACCGGTATCGCGTCAGGGTGGTCGGGCGTGTCGATGGTGATCGGTGCAGCATCACCTGCGTCGAGGGTGACGGCGGTCGGTCCAGTCACCTCGACCTCCGGCTCACCCACCATCGAACAGTCGGTGGTCGCTCCCTCCGGGCCGGTGAAGATGGCACTCATTACCGAGTAGTTTCCGGGTGGCACCCGCACCGTCCCGGTTCCATCGTCGAAGCCGACGCTGCCCTCCGTGAAGATGCGGCGGTTGTCGATGTTGACAACGTCGAAGCTGCTGGGCGCACTAGCAGGCGACCCGTCGCGAGCCACCCCAGTAACTGTCAGGTCGTAGTGCTCGGACTCGTGGTAGAAACCCACTGGGGTGCGGGTCACTACCTCTCCACCCGACTCGGCCACAAGATAGCCGCCGTAGAGGCCGTGCTCGCCCCCGGTGACATCGACCGTCACGGTCGCCACGCCAACCTCGCCGGGTGCCAACGTGAGGGTGTTTGGACTGACCGAGAGCATCCCCTCGCTGGGGACGACACCATCACGACTCTCGACGCCGAGCACGAGATCGAGTGTGAGCGGGTCGTCAGTCAAGTTGGTGTAGGTCACGTCGGCACTGACCGGCTCGACGTTGTCCTGCGGCCAACGGAAGTAGCCCAGGTTCACCGTCGCCGGCGTCGCTTCGACGGGAACGTCGAGGGCGGCGGGCACATCGATCCGTCCGCCGCCCTGCTCATACACGTCGTTAGTGGCCCTGGGGACGGCGGTTGTGACCAGCCTCGCCTTCACCTCGGCCGGGGTCAGCTGCGGCTCCGCCTGGCGCAGGATGGCCGCGGCGCCGGCGACATGGGGGCTGGCCATCGACGTACCCGACGTCGCCCGATAGGCGTCGTTCTCCGCCGGTATGCCGATCGAGGTGCCCTCCGCCCGGGCAGAGGCGATCAGCACACCGGGGGCGGTGACGTCGGGCTTGATGGCGAAGTCGCCCTTCCGTGGTCCTCGACTAGACGAGAAAGCGAGGAACTCCGACTTGGTCACCGAGCCGACGGCTAGGGCGGCGTCGGCCGCGGCGGGTGTGGCCACCGTCTGGTCGGCGCTGCCGCTGTTGCCGGCCGCGACGACGAACAGCACATTGTGTTGCTCGGTTAGGGTGTTGGCGGCCTGGCTGAGCGGGTCAGTGCCGTCGGTCGGGTCGCCGCCCAGGCTCATGTTGATGACGTCGGCGCCACCCTCCGCGGCCCACTCAATCCCCTCAATCACCCACGAGAACTGCCCGACGGCGTCGTCGCCGAGCACCTTGCCGTTCATCAGCTCGGCCCCGTGCGCTACACCAGTGAAACTACCGCCCGACGCCGCCCCAGTGCCGGCGACGATACCAGAGACATGGGTGCCGTGACCGTGTAGGTCATCCGATGTGTTCGAGTCGGTGAAGTTCGCCGAGGCGACGACCTTCCCTGCCAGGTCGGGATGCTGATCGTCGATGCCGGTGTCGAGGACCGCCACCGTGGTGCCGGTGCCATCCAACCCGATGTCCCGGGCCTGCGGCGCACCGACCAACGGGGCGCTCTCGTCGAGAGTGGCTTCCACCTGAGCGTCCAACCACACCCTCTCGATCGACGCCGACGACCCAGCGTCAAAGGTCTGGTTGGGTGCGGTCCCGGCTTGCTCCCACCAGTCACCGCCCGGTTCCACGGTCGCGGCGACGGCACCGATACTCTCAAGCTCCGACGTAACCGTCAGCCCCTCCACCGCCGGTTGTCTCACAGCCCCTCGTCTGGTGTTGTCCGCGTCGACGATGACCGGTACTCCGTCGACGTAGCCGTAGTCGACCAGCTTCGTCACGTTGAAGAGCTCACGGTCGAGCATTTCGGGCACGAGCCTCGCCGCGTCCGAAGGAAGGACGTACACCTCTCCGCCCATCTCCAGGGTCTCAAAGATCGGCTCGCCGCTGGCTCGTGGTGCGGCGTCGATGCTCACCGCCTGACGCCCGTCGGGGTACTCCTCGAGCAAGACCGTGTCACCAGTGATCAGGGTCAATTGGGTCGTCACGCCTGGTGCCATGTCGGTCGGGTCGGAGACGGCTTGGGCACCGGCGGGGCTCCACGTGACCAAGGTCAGGATCACGACCAACCCCAGAATCGCTGCGAATCCTCTACTAGGCCTCATGGCCGCTGTCCCTTCTCTCGCCCTCCGGGCGTAGGCCATCAACAATACAGGAGCACTTGTCCAGATGGAGAATGTCAGGTGGGCGGAGAAGGGGAGTTGTATCTACCAGGGGATGTCCGAGGTGTGGGCAGTGGGTGCTACTCCGCGAGCGGCTGCCACGTGATGGTGGGCAAGCGGGTGAAGTCACGATCGTTGGAGAGGATGGTGTCGAACCCGTGTTCTCGGCACAACGTCACGACGACCGCATCGGTAACCATGCCGCGGGGAGAGCCCACGGCTCGTCGCCCTCGGCCAGGTCGGCAAGTCTCTGTCTGGCTATCTCGTGCAGCATGATGCTCGACATCGAGGTTGCCGGCATTGCCAGGACAGTGCTTTTCCAGGGGGCCACACCTAAGCACAGGGTCAGATGGACTTTAGGTGAGGTCACACGGGTGGAACCAGATCGTCCAGGTCCAAACGACGGGGCGGCGACGGCAAAAGATCAGATGTAGAGGCTCGCCAGCACCGAGACCGACAACAGCCCCCGGTGGACACCAGGAGAAAGCTCAGCTTGTAAACGTTTGACGATGTAGCGTTGCACTGGTGAAACGCGAACACGTTCAGGGGTGGCTCGACCGCTATGTCGAGGCATGGCAGCGCAACGACCCGGCGTCCATCGACGGGCTGTTTAGCAAGGACGCCGTCTACCGCGACCGGCCCTGGGTAGCCGAGCACACGTGGACTGGTGTCGAGGAGATAGTGGCGGCATGGATGGACGACCAGGACGAGCCCGGGTCGTGGGAGGCGCACTACACCGTCTTCGCCGTTGATGGTGATCGGGCCGTGGCGACCGGTATCAGCGAGTATTTCGGCACCGCAACCCAACCCAGGCAGGTGTTTCACAATTGCTTTCTGCTGAGATTTGCCCCGGATGGCCGCTGCTCGGAGTTCACCGAGTACTACATGCTCGAGCAGTGAGTAGGTAAGCCAGCGGCAACTGGGGACGACCGAGGTCTACCGAATCTCATCCCCGAGAGCCTGCCGCCTCCTCGAGAAGCCCCGCGCCAGGTGTCACGTCAGGTCTAATGGCGCATCTCGAGTTTGTCTCCCGGGGACGAGTCACCCAAATTGGTATGCGGGTATCCCGGTTATGCCTGGCCGGCACACAAATAGGCGGCCGGCATCTGCCTCCGTTTCCGACCCAGGACCTGGCTTGGCTGAGGTGATGAAAAGCGTCGAGAGGCCGATCCCTCCGAACGCTCAGGATGTGGGGCGGTGACAGGGCGGCTTACCGGCATATCGATCACGGCGTCGAGGTACCCTCTCGGGGTGTATCGGTGACTGCGCCTCCGTCCCAGAGCGCGACCCATATGCACCCGTCAGCATCTATACGAGGAGCTCAGCCGTGACACCCGAGCGCTTTCTCGACGGAGAAGTGGGTGGTAGATCCACGGCCCTCGCGGCGACCTCTATTAGGAGCCAACTTGCCATAATCCTCGTGGTGCCCGGTGGAGTTCCTCCGGCGCACCTTCGGTTACGGCAATTAGTTCTCCGGTCTGAACCCCCTTGGTTTCATCCGTGGTGATGACATTGGGCTGGATGACGATCGTCATGCCAGAACTTAGGGTCATATCAGGAGTCGGTTCATTAGCCCGGCTACGGGTACCAAGTATCGGCGGCAGGTAGCCGGCCCCCATACCGATGAACGAGGTCGTCGTAGATCGTATAGTCTGCGTCATCGATGGTTTCCGAGGCCACAGAAACGATCTCAGATACTGGGGTGCCATCTTATCTCAAGAATCGCGTCGTAGGCGGCATCGGCCACGGCGTGGAGGTCCCGGTATTCGTCGGTTGGATCGGCGTCGATTGTCATCGTCCTGAGGACCTGTCCCGAGTAACCCCACCAATTGACGCTGATCTCGGTGGTAAGGACATCGCCCGCTTGAACCCTCCTTGTCGAAGGCCACTGGGAGGGAAGGCAACTGTCTGGCTCAGACCCGACTTTGACTGATTTTTGGGGGTTTTTGGGGGTGGCGATGCTGTGACCGGGGGTTTTGGGTTGTGGTTGGGGTCGGGGAGCGGATTTGTAGGGGCAAACGGTCCTTGCGTGCCCGTGGGGTAGGTGCAATAATT
>WHTL01000393.1 GCA_009377735.1 Acidimicrobiia bacterium | reverse complement strand
GACGACAAGGCGGCCACCCAAGGCACAGCATTCAACCTCGGCAATAACCCCGACATCGCCCTTGAGGCTTGCTTGAGCCGGATGCCTGGAAAGCGGGCACGTCCGGTTCTGAGGGGGCCTCGGCGCAGCAACGCGCCGGGGCTACCCGGCTGGTCGGGTTGCTGTCCCGGGGGATGACCACCCGCGACATCCAAGCGCACATCGCCGAGGTGTATCAGGTGGATATCTCCGCCGAGTTGGTGTCGAAGATCACCGACTCGGTCCTTCCCGAACTGAGGGAATGGCAGCAGAGACCCTTGGATGTGATGTATCCGATCCTCTACCTCGACGCCATTGTGGTCAAGGTCCGCACCGACGGTCAGGTGCGTAACCGACCCGTCTATATCGCCCTAGGCATCGACCTGGACGGCAGAAAACACGTGTTGGGCTTATGGTTGGGCTCGGGCGATGAGGGCGCCAAATACTGGCTAGGAGTCCTCAACGAGCTGAAGAACCGGGGAGTCAAAGACGTGCTCATCGTCTGCTGTGACGGACTCACCGGATTAGGTGACGCCATCGAAGCGGTGTGGGAGAAAGCCAAGGTGCAGACATCGTTAGTGCATCATGGCGCGACGCGCGATGGTCGTGCGTGTCACCCGTACCGGTGGGAGAGGGCCAGTGCAGACCGACCTTCGAGGTCCCGACGCAGACCTGTCCCTCCCGCCGGTGACGGGCCCGGAGCTGCTATCAGGAGTCGCGCCATGAGCGCCGTAACGAGTGACGGTGGGGCCTGTTGGGTGCGGGTGATCGAAAACCAAGGAGGTTCCCTATGGGAATGTTCGCTGGAATCGACTGGGGTGGCAAGCACCACCAGTTGGCTGTCGTCGACGACGACGGCCGCACCGTATCCAATGAGAGGTTCGGTCATGATGTTGAGGGCGTCACCGAACTCATCTCTGTCCTCGATGGGCACCGTTCCAGTCTGGAGGGAGTGGCTATCGAACGGGCCGACGGCCTACTGGTCGAAGCCCTTCAACACGTCGGGCTGACGGTTTATGCGGTGAGTCCGAGGGTCTCGGCTAGAGCCCGGGAGCGGTATCAGGCGGCCGCCCGTAAGAGCGACCGGTTCGACGCATACGTGTTGGCTGACACGTTCCGCTCTGATGGGTGGCGGTGGCGGCCACTGGCTGTCCCCTCTCCTCTCCTTGCTGAGTTAGGGGCTGTGGTCCGTCACCGCCGTCAGTGCGCCAGATCCCAACTGGCGGTGGAAGCTCAACTGCGGGCTGCTCTGGAGGCTTACCACCCCGGGGTCATTGCCCTGTTCTCGGCGGTCGATCGGGACGCCACCCTGGCGTTTCTCAGGGATTATCCCACCCCAGAGATGGCATTTCGAGTCGGAACCGTTCGGATGGAACAGTTCCAGAGGAGGGTGGGCTATAGCGGACGAGTCCCTGCCGACGTGTTGGTGGAGAGACTCCGCTCCCACCTCCTATCAGGCAGCGCGGGGAGTGTCAACGGACACCGCTATGGCGCTCTCGCTCTCACCGACCAGCTCGAACTGTTGAACAACCACCTACGCGGCTACGACCGCAAGGTCGGTGATCTGTTCGAACGGCATCCCGACGGCGGGATCTACGCCAGTTTCCCCGCCGCTGGGCCGCTCATCGGCCCCGAGTTGCTCACCGAGATCGGAGAAGACCGGGAACGGTTCCCCACCCCAGGGGTGCTGTTGGCCGAAGCCGGACTCGCCCCGGTGACCCTCGCATCGGGGAAGGTGCAACGAGTGAGAATCCGTCACGCCTGCAACCGGAGGCTCCGATCAACCTGCACCAACTGGGCGTACGTCCTCAAACGGATCGACCCGCCATCACGGACCCGATACCTGGCAGGACTCGACCGGGGTCAGCTGAAACATCGTGCCCTCCGCGGTGTCGGAGCCAGCTGGATGCGAGTCCTCTGGCGCTGCTGGCAAGACCACACCCCCTACGACCCCCAACGCCACAGAAGCAACTGACCTAACCCAACCTGATCGTCGACTCTCACCCACTAGGGTCGCTTCAACGCGCCCCCACAGCCCCAAGGTTGACATCAGGAGTCTGTGTTGTCCATCTCATCCGTAACACCATCCGCTACATATCGTGGAAAGACCGCAAAGCAATCACCCGGGACCTGAAACCGATCTACCGGGCCGCCACCGAAAAGACCGCCGGAGAAGCCCTCGACGCCTTCGAGGTCGAATGGGGAGAGCAATACCCGGCCGTGATTGACCTGTGGCGACGCAACTGGGAACGATTCACCCCGTTCCTCGAGTTCGACCCCGCCATCAGAAAAATCATATACACCACCAATGCCATCGAGTCGTTGAACTATCAGCTGCGCAAGGTCACCAAGAACCGAGGGCACTTCCCCACCGACGACGCCGTCCTCAAGATCCTCTACCTCGCCATCCGAAATATCGGACACCAGAGAGGAGGTGACCTCGGCACCGGGACCCAAGGATGGAAACAAGCCCTCAACGGCCTCGCTATCGCCTTCCCCGGCCGCCTCGAACCAACCCCATGAAAACACTACCTCACACAAAGAACTTGACAGGCTCGCGCTTGGATCTGGGATTTCTCGTCCACCGACAGCACCACCGCACCCTCCGGCGGGTTCATGTACAAACCCACCACATCGACCAGCTTCTCTTCGAAGTGGGGGTCGTCCGACAGCTTGAACGTCTCCACCAGATGTGGCTTCAGACCCCGAGCCGCCCAGATCTCCTGCACCTTGGTCTTGCTGATCCCCGCATGCTTGGCCATCGACCGCACCGACCAGTGGGTCGCATCCGGCGGCGTCGTGTCCTGGGTGTCATGTACAACCTGGTCGATCTTCTCCTGGGGAATCGTCGGTTTGCGGCCCCGACCCGGCCGTACCCGACCGACACCGCCAACGCCGTCCTCGGCGAACCGGCGACGCCATCCCAGCACCGTCGAACGGGACACACCCAGCCGCTCGGCGATCGCCGTGTTGGCCACACCATCGGCCGCCATCACAAGACCCTTCGCCGGCCGCACCATACGATGCGGCCACGACGGACTCGCCGCCATCTCCTCCAACGCCACTCGCTCCTCGAACAACAGTTCCAACGGTTCCGCAGGTGGATGAGCCATAACCCACCATACCACAACCGCGCGCTCAAAACAAGGACACTACACTAG
>WHTL01000023.1 GCA_009377735.1 Acidimicrobiia bacterium | reverse complement strand
CGGTGTCCTTGGGTTAGCCCCGAACTTTGGGCCGGGGACGTCGCTGAGCGGCTGTGGGAACCCTGGGTTCGCGGTTACCAGGGGCGCTCGGCCTGCTCTTCGGTCATGTGGGTGGGCAGGGTGACCCTCTCGGGGGTCGCCACGTACTGGTTGATGCGGTTCACCAGGGAACGCAGTCTCCCGAACTGGCGTCGGTCGAACAAGAAGCTGATCCGTTCCAGGTCGAGGGAGTCGTTGTCCTCCACCTCGGCCGGGGTTGCTTCGATTCGTTCGATCGTTCCCTCGACCACGATATCGGCGAAGTCGGCGTTGAGTTCGGCGAGCTGGTCGTCATCTGGTGCCCGTTCCAGACGTAGCACCAGCACCCCATCGACATAACGCTGGGAGCGATAGTTCGCGTAGAAGCCGAGGATCTCCTCAGCAGCCGCGGCGGGATCGTGGAACAGACCAAAAAGACCGAGGTCTTCCCGAGAGATCATGCCCTGGGCGACCAGCACGTCCTCGCAGAAATCGATGACCGGTTCCCAATAGCCGGTTCCTTTGGCTTCGAGCAGAACTATGGGGTGGAGGTCGCTCTTACCGGTCTGAACGAGTGTGAGGAGCTCGAACATCTCATCCATGGTCCCGAAGCCACCGGGAAACACTGCGAAACCGCTCGACTCCTTGACGAAGCCCAGCTTCCGTGTGAAGAAGTACTTGAAGTTGACGGTATTCTCCGCCCGGACGAAATCGTTGGCGCTCGCCTCGAAGGGGAGACGGATGTTGACCCCGTAGCTGTCATCCCTTCCCGCACCCTTGTTCCCAGCCTCCATGATCCCGGGGCCGGCGCCGGTGATGACACCCCAACCCCTACCGGCCATCAATGCGCCGAATTTCTTCGCCACTTCGTAGTTGGGATCGTCGGGTCTGGTCCTGGCGGAACCGTATATCGTGACCTTCGGCTCATCATGACGGGCGAAAACGAGGTCCGAGTACCGCATCTCCTTGAGGGCAGTGTTGATCAACTTGAGATCCCCCCGAGTTGGGCGATCCCGGAGGAGTTTGATAGCTGTCGTCATCATCTCTGCGATGAGATCCTGATTTGGATTGTCCGAGGCGTCGGCGATTAGTTGGGCGATACGCCGATCGAGATCCTCATCCCCTATTTGATATCTGGCCACGGATGCCACGGTAGTCCCTTATGGGTTCGCTGACCGGTCGTTAGGTAGCATCGGGGTGCCATGAGGTCGGACTATTGGAAGGGACGCTCCGAGGGGCCGGTGCGCACCACGGCGTTCCACACCGTCTCATAGTGGTCACGGTCGTAGCTGTCCACGTGGGGCAGGACGAACTCCTCCCAGGCGTGTCGCAGCGGGTCGGAGGAGTCCTCGTGAATCCGAAGCCCGATGGGGAGACGATCGAGAATCGTCCGGAGACTGATGGGGGTTTCCACCCGGACCTCGACGTCGCTCTCGTTGAATGAATCGTTGACCTCTACGGCGAGACCGGCGATCGCGTCTACGTACGCCTCCCGAAGATGCGGGTACCGGACTTCGAACATGGTCTTGATCTGCTCGGCTACCGGAAAGTCCTTCTCCCAGATGATCCAACGGTCGGCGAAGGCTTTGTTGAGGGTCTGGGTTCCGGCATAGTCCCGCAGGTCGGTGGGGTTCATGGTTCCGAACAATCGCACATCGGGGCGGAGACGAACCATTTCACCGGTGGGCAGGTCGATGGCTCCATAGCGGTCCAACAGTCCGTGGAGAGCAAAGAGTGTCTCGGCTCCGGCAGCGTTGAGCTCGGAAAGATTCACCAATGCCGGACCCCTGAGGGCTCGGGTGATGTCTCCGTCCTCCCAGCGACTTTCGGTGCCGCCTTTTCCGTCACCATGGAGATGGGTGGATCCGATCAAGGTGACATCACGCACCTCGCCTGTTAGTGGGATTCGGTAGTAGGGGAGACCGAGTTGGGCAGCAAACTGCTCGATGTCGTGGTCCTTTCCAGTGCCCATGTGCCCCCGTACCGCAACATGGACGGGTAGATACCCCTCGGGGTACGTTCGTCGCACCGCCTCCACTTGGGCGAACCGGTAGAGCATCCCGATGTCGACGTAGTTGGGATCCGGCTCCGGCACTTTTGCCAGCCGTTGCTCGGCCGAGTCGATGTCATCGGAGAGGACGAACCTCTCCAGTTCGACGGGTGGTCCTATCCCGGCTGGGTCCTCGAACTTCACTCCTTCATTGGGCATTGTCTTGACTCCTTACTCTTGTCCTCGACCACCATGTCTCCATCCCGAAGGCAGCCAGGCTCCTTCGTAGTGCGCCCCGTGTCCCATCGACCATGGCGCGGGCCAGTGTTTCCGGCTGGTCGACGATTTCATGACGACCGTAGGCGTTCTCGACGGTGTCATCGCCGATTCCGATACCCAGGACGGTTGTCGACCGCGCCTCGACCGCTCTTACCGCGGAGGAGAGGGCTGTCACCGATCCTCGCGTCATCCCATCGGCAAGCACCATAAGCACTTTGACCTGGGCGCCCGTTCGGTCCAGACGGTCGGCGGCGTGGATGATGTTGAACTCATCCACGTTGGCGGCCTTTTCGAACATCGACACCGGTGGCGCCTCGTCGGGGTTCCGCGACGCCTCTCGTGTCGCTGCCCGGGGCTCCGATGCCGTCCAGAATAGACCGGCCAGGGCATCGGATCCGTCGCGCCACCTCCGGTCGAACGGCTTCACCAAGAAATGGTTCACCGTTGAGCTGAGACGTTGCGCCGATGTGCCCTGTGTTCGTCGCAGACCGGCGATGGTCGCCGAGCGGCTCCTGATATACCGTGCCTCGGTGTCGCCTGGGTGGGGTGCGTAGCCGCGGTTGAAGAGGGCGACCTCGAAGTCGATCTGGAGTTCGTCACAGAGTCGGGCCATCGTCCATGCCCCCAACATGGCCGCAGTCATCCCCCAAGGCTTGTGCCCACGGGTGGTGAACCGGGGTTGCAGCATCGAG
Source organism: Acidimicrobiia bacterium (assembly GCA_009377735.1). Lineage (GTDB taxonomy): Bacteria > Actinomycetota > Acidimicrobiia > Spongiisociales > ZC4RG35 > WHTL01. The sequence continues at coordinate 16,192 of WHTL01000023.1, read as the reverse complement.
GCCGAACCATCAACGAGCAGAGATATCGCGTAGGTACGGCGTGTCCGGTTGGCTCTCCGCTCATAAAGTCTCTGATAGAGTCCGGCGCCGATGAAAAGGGCGGCGTGGGGCGAGACATCTCCCTGATCGAATCCCGAGCGCAGCCCACGTCTTTGGTTGGCGGCGAAGAGCGGGTACAGCTCCCCGGAGACCCGTCTCTGGCCAACGTCCCAGCTACGGGCGGTCCTTACGATGGCCTGGTGTCCTTGCTGGGCATATTGGGCGAAGGCTGTAGGGATCGGCGACACCACCAGCTTCCCCCGTTGCCCGTTCGGGAGATGGATGGTGGGAGAGGCGCCCAGACGCAGGAGCTGGTCGGTGCTCTCATCGTCGGCTACTTGGGAACTGCCCTTTTGGTCGGAGGCACCGGACCGGGCGTCCGCCGCGGTGCGGGTGGCGTCATAGGATTCGGCGTCCTCCACGATGGGGCTATAGAGACGCACCGCGTCCACTCCCTTGGCGGCCCGCTCGGCATCGGTCCTCTCCGCCAGTTCCCTTTGTGCACGGGTCGCTTCCTTGGGCACCTCAGTGGCCAGATTGTGGCTGCGGGCGATCGTCTCCAGCTTGATGGAGATCTCACCAACATCCCACACGTCCTCGGCGGCACCGGCCGCCTCGAATAGATCCATACCATCATCGATGGCGCGGAGGGCCTTGGTCGAGATCCGTTTCTCTATGTCGCCCCTGTCGATGTAACCACCGGCGATCAGAAACCCGGACAAGACGAATTGTCCCAATGATCCGGATCGTGCGAATGCCTCCGGTAACGCGGCCCGGTAGAGGTCATCGAGCACCGAGCGCGCCCCCGGATAGGTGACAAGACCGCTCTTCTCCTGACGGGCATCCTCGAGGAAAAAGAACAGGCGTTGGGCGATGGGGCCTGCGGTCTTCTCCATCACTGTCAGCAGATCGGTCGGCTCATCCCCAACAGCAATCCGCCTCGGCCAGTAGTCCGGTACCACACGCAGCTCGTCGAGACGGGTGGAGACCAGATGGATCACCTCGTGGAGTGCTGAGGCAATGGCGACCTCATCAGGAGTCACCGGGGCGTTGCGGTTATAGGCTGCCTGGAAGACACGAGGGTCGCACACCACCTCGGTATTGGAGGCGGCCGAGTCCGAGCCCATCCGGACCACCAGTTGGTCGTCCCCCGAGAGTGTTCGGGCGAATCGGGTGACTGCGGGTGCGACCCGCTGATATCGAGCCACCACAGATTCCACCGCGAGGTCCTCTGGTGTGAGGAGGTCTGTGAGCATTGTGGTTTGGGACGTCATCAACATCCGATTCTCCCACATGTGGTTCCGTTCTCGTAGGGGAGGGCGTCGACCCGATGTGGGCAATCCTTCTCCCCTCCGTAGACTCGCGTCATGCACTATCAGCTCTCCACACTTCCAAACGGCCTTCGCGTGATCACCGAGGAGATGCCGTCCCTCCGGTCGGTTGCCATCGGCTGTTGGGTCGATACCGGAACCCGCGACGAGGCTGCAAACGAAGCGGGAGCCTCCCATTTTCTCGAGCATCTTCTTTTCAAGGGATCCGAGAAGCTGTCGGCGCGCCAGATCGCCGAGACTTTCGACTCGATCGGCGCCCAATCCAACGCCTTCACCACCAAGGACCACACCTGCTATTGGGCGCGCCTTGTCGATACCGAGATCCCCACCTCCCTCGACGTGCTCGGCGAGATGCTGCAGCGACCTGCCTTCCGTGAAAAGGAGATTGATTCAGAGCGGTCGGTGGTGATCGAAGAGATCAACATGAACGAAGATGATCCTTCGGACACCGCGTTCGAAGAGTTCACGTCCACAGTCTTCGGAGGCCATTCGTTGGAGCGACCCGTATTGGGCACCAGGGAGTCCATCAAGGCGATGACCCCCGATGACATCGCCGGCTACTGGTCACGTCGCTACGGAGCCGTGTCGACCGTGGTCGCCGCGGCCGGGTCGATAAACCACGAGGAGTTCGTCGAGATGGTCGCTGACCGATTCGGCGCCTGGGAGGTGGTTGATACCGGTCACGACTCCGCCACTATCGAGCCCCGGACCACCACGTCGATAATCACCCGTGACACCGAACAGGCGAATCTGGTCTATGGGGGCATCGGGCTCGATCGCAGCGACGAGCGGCGATGGGCGTTCGATATCCTCAACCACGTCCTCGGAGGTGGAATGTCGTCTCGTTTGTTCAACGAGATCCGCGAGGAGAGGGGACTCGCCTATGCGGTGAGTTCGTTCCGACTCGCCTACGCCGATACCGGGGCATGGGGTGTTTATGTGGGTACCACACCCGGCAAAGCTGGGACTGCACTCTCCCTGATCGACACCGAACTCGAGCGGATTGTCAAGGACGGCATCACCACGGAGGAACTCGACCGGGCCCGTGGCGCGATGCAGGGCAGCCTGGCGCTGGTGCTGGAGGATCCGAACAGCCGGATGGTCAGACTGGGCCGTGACGAACTAACCGGGGCTCCACACTTCTCGGTTGATGAGCGTCTGGCCAAGATCCTGGCGGTGGAATTGGATGACATCCAAACCGTCGCCGAACAACTCTTCACCAATGACAGGGTCCTCGCAGCCGTAGGCCCCTTTAAGGAAGGCGAACTGACCTGGTAGTTCGCCCCCAGGCCTCTACATCATCCCCCGTGGCCAGGGGACGGCTGCCAATACAAGGACTATGGAGATGAGTGTGGCAATGCCCAGCATCCGGGGGTTGCTCTCCGAACGGCTTCTACCTGTTCCGATCTGAAATGCGGCGAGAGCCGCGATCATCCCGATGGGGTGCCAGATGGCGATAAAGCCACCTTGGCTCCAGCCCTCGTTGATCACATAGAGCACGATGCCCAACAGGACCTGGAGCGAGAAGAGACCCCCGACGATCCGCACCCAGGTGGGCTGATGACGCTGCTTACCAGCGAACGCCCAAAGGAGCACCACCAAGAGACCGACGATGACCAACCATCTGATACCGGAATGGGCCGCAACCAAAGCTTCCATACCGTAAGGCTAGTGGTCCCCCGTCCCGATGTGAGGTATCTCGCCGGCTCGTGTCTCTAAGTCTCCCGGGACGTCCAGATCTGTACCCAGTCGGGGTCGGCGGTGACCAGGAGGTTCCACGCCAGCGCAGCCACGAGAAACACCACTGCACCGAGTAGGGTGGCGTGCCACCAGGGTCGCTCTCGTCGGGTGGCAGCCCCTCCAAGAAGGTATCCGACGACCATGACCACGGTCAGGTCGAGCGGCCACGCCAACACCAACCCGCCACCTATCACGCCGAAAATGGCGGATACCGGCGCTCCTGTGTAGAAGGAGACGAGGCCGACCTGCGGCGCGATCTCACTCAGTAGGAGCCAGAGGCCGAGGACGCTGGCGGCGATGCATACTGCCAATAGGCCACCTATCGCCCTGACGGAGGCCATCGTGTTGATGCCCTCGGAGGAGTGGTCGGCTTCGGCGGTCATTCCTCGTTGATCGTTACGGAGCGGATGATGGCGTCCTCGGTTGGCTTCTCTCCTTCGCGGGGCAGGTCGGTCACCGCATCAACCGCATCCATTCCGCTACTCACGGCACCAAAGATGGTGTAGGCGTGGGGGAGAGGGACGTCATCGAGGCAGATGAAGAACTGGGAACCATTGGTGTTGGGTCCGGAGTTGGCCATCGCCACCGTGCCCCGACTGTATGCGGCCTCGCCTTCAGTCTCGTCGCGGAACTGGTATCCGGGCCCACCTCTGCCCGTTGCTGTGGGGTCTCCAGCCTGGATGACGAAACCGGGCACGACGCGGTGGAAGGTCACACCGTCGTAGTAACCGTCGCGAGCGAGAAACACGAAGTTGTTCACGGCTAGGGGAGCTCGGCCCGCATCGAGTTCGATGGTGACCGGACCCTGTGTCGTGTCAAGGGTTGCCCGGTAGTCCTTCGACGCCTCGATGGTGAGTTCCGGTGGTGCGTCGTACTGCTTGGCCACTGTCTTTCCTTCTGGTTGGTGCGCCCATGGTCGCATCGGCGAGCCAGCACCTGGAATTTGGGGCCAAGTCTGGGGACATCCAATGTATCCTGGTAGGACAATGAGCGACACTACTTCGTCCGAGGCACCGTTAGGCAGGGTACTCACCGCAATGGTGACGCCCTTTAACGATTCGGGGAACATCGATCACCAGAAGCTGTGGGACCTGGCACGACACCTGAGTGAGCAAGGCTCAGACGGTCTGGTCGTCACCGGCACCACCGGGGAATCTCCCACCTTGTCCGACGAAGAGAAGTTGGCTGCATACGGAACAGTGGTGGAGGCGGTCAAAGAGCGGGACACGATTGTGGTAGCCGGTACCGGCACCTACGACACTGCCCATTCCGTTGCACTGTCTGAAGAGGCGCAGCGACTGGGAGTTGACGCCATCATGGCGGTCACACCCTATTACTCGCGACCCTCTCAGCAGGGTCTCGTCGGTCATTTCACCACTGTCGCCAACGCCACGGACCTCCCCCTGTTGGTCTACAACATCCCGGCACGAACAGGTCGGCTCATCGAGGTTGCGACCCTAGCTGCCTTGAGCGAGCACCCCCAGATCGTCGCCACCAAGGACGCGGTCATGGATGTCGAGTTCACCTCTAAGACAGTCCGCTACGTTCCCGACCTCGCGGTCTACTCAGGTCAGGATTCCTACACTCTTCCGATGATGGTGGCCGGTGCCGTTGGTGTGGTCTCCGTCATCAGCCATTTGGCCGGACCCCAGGTCGCTGCCATGGTGAAAGGTGCCGTCAGTAACGATTTTGTGGCTGCGCGTCGTCTCCATCTCGCTCTTCTACCCCTTTGCGAGGCGTGCTTCCTCGAGCCGAACCCTGGCCCCGTGAAGTTGGCGCTGGGCAGGCTCTGGGAGTCCTGTGGAGATGTACGTCTACCACTCACCAATCCTTCGGAAGAAACGATCGCAGCGGTGATGACGGCGGCGAACGTCCAGTAGGTCTCCTAGGAGTAACGATTTCCCAATGTCAGTCTCAATAACCTTTCTTGGTGGTCTGCGCGAGATCGGACGGAATTGTGCCGCCCTTGAGATCAACGGCCGCTTTGCCCTGATCGACTGTGGTCTCATGTTTCCCGAGGAGGACATGCTCGGGGTGGATCTCGTGTTTCCAGATTGGTCTTGGCTCTTGGAACGGGCCGAGGACGTCGACTGTGTGGTGCTCACCCATGGTCACGAGGACCATGTTGGGGCTTTGGCCTACTTCCTCCGGGATATCAATGTTCCCGTTTACGGAACCAGACTCACACTGGAGCTGGCGCGGGGTCGCATCGAGGAACTCGGTATTGAGAGCCCACAACTCCATCCGGTCGATACCTACGAGTGGCGCAAGCACGGGAAGTTCAACTTCCAGTTCATACCCGTGAGTCATTCGGTGCCCGATGCCACGGCGATCGTCTTCGATACCCCCGAGGGCGTTGTCGTCCATTCCGGTGATTTCAAGCTCGATCCGACACCTATCGACGGTCGACCCACCGATCTCCGCGCTTTTGGGGAACTGGGTAAGAACGGGGTCCGTCTTCTACTTTCAGACTCAACCAATGCCGAGAATCCGGGGTTCGTACCTTCGGAGCGCTCCCTTTTTGATCCGATTGAGAGGATCATCGGGAACGCCGAGGGACGGGTGTTCGCAGCCTGCTTCTCCTCTCACCTTCACCGTGTCCAGCAGATCGCCAACGCCGGCATCGCCAGCGGCCGTAGCGTCGCATTCTTCGGCCGATCCATGCACCGCAACACCGAGATCGGCTTCGACAAAGGGGTGTTGGACATCCCTCCCGATAAGGTCGTGGACATAAAAGAGCTGCTTGAGCTCCCCGAAGATCAACAACTCCTCATCACCACCGGTAGTCAAGGTGAGCCATTCGCCGCCCTTTCCCTCATGTCGCAAGGGCGTCACAAGTTCGTCGACCTAGAGGAGGGTGACACAGTTCTGATCTCGGCCACGCCGATTCCGGGGAACGAGACGGCGGTCTCCAAGGTGATCAGCAAGCTGCTCCGACGAGGAGCACGGGTGTATCACGGCCGCAATTCCCAGGTCCATGTCTCCGGTCACGCCTACCGGGACGAGTTGCTTACCTTCCTTAACGTGATCCGACCCCAGGCGATGGTTCCGGTCCACGGTGAGTATCGCCACCTGCATGCCCACGCCGAGTTGGCCCGGATGATGAATGTTCCCGAGGTTGATGTCCTTGAGGATGGCGACCGTGTGGTGATCGACGGTGACGTTACCCGGGTGGAACGCCGCGCTGTGTCCGCCGGGTATGTCTATCTCGACGGGTCCAGCGTCGGAGATGTGCAGACCGGGGTCCTCAGAGACCGGAGTCACCTCGCCGATGAAGGAGTTGTTGTCGTCACGGTGGCTGTGAAGCACCGCTCCGGCGAAATTGCCTATGGTCCGGATCTCGACAGTCACGGGGTAATGGATGACCCCGACGTCGTACTCGGAAAGGCGGCGGACGCCGTGCGCGCAGCACTTGCGGACATGACGGGCAACGGCTTCGACCCCCAGGAGGTCCAGTCGTCGATTCGCAAGGCCGTGGCTGGGGTGATCAGGGCCGAGACCAGTCGCAAACCCGTGATCATTCCCGTCGTCTTCGACGTCTAATTCCTCCACATAGGCTGCCAGTAATAGGTAGGGTTGGTTTCACTCGAGCAACGGAGGAAGCCATGAGCTTTCTGGACAAGGCGAAAGACGCCCTGAGCGGTGCCAAGGACAAGGTCGACGACCTGGCCGACGAGCACGGTGACAAGATGAAGGACGGTATCGAGAAGGCGGGCGACTTCGTAGACGAAAAGACCGGTGGAAAGTACGCCGACCAGGTGGACGCCGTCCAAGAGAAGGCCGACGAGGTCATCACCGATTTGGACGACACCCCCGAGGCCGAGACCCCTGAGGGCGAGACCCCTAAAGGCGAGACCCCTAAAGGCGAGACCCCTAAAGGCGAGACCCCTAAACAGCAGTAACCAGAACCAATCCAAACTGAACAGAAGGGCGACCCCGCCGCGGGTCGCCCCTTTTGGTCGAGTGTGCAAGCAGTGGGCCCCCGGCCGGTCGTCGACGATGTGAAAGAGCGCGTTGAGCCGATAAATCCACACCCTCGACCATGTGAGCATGTCAGACAGTGGTCGACGATGTGATAAACCGCGCCCAGCCGATAAATCCACACGCTCGACCACGGCCCCGACCACGCGAGGAGTGAGGTCGAGGCAGCCGATAGGGGGTCTGGGGGGTTCCCCCAGAGATGACAGTCGTTGTCAATTTGCTCCGGTTCATCTACCGTTCCGTGCACATGCCTCAGAAGACATCCACCCGCCGGGGCAACGGAGGGCGGAATCGGGTGTCATCAGGGAAGAAGTCAAAGACCAAGAAGAAGACGACGCGGTCGGCCTCGAGAGCGCCCTCGAGAAAGACCAAGCGGAGTCGTCGGCCGCTACTGCGCGGACTCATCGATTTCCGGAGCCGGATCTCTGGTTTCCTGGGTCGTCAGGCCGATGACGTCTGGGGTGTTGTCTTTCTGGTTATTGCCATAATCATCGGCCTCGCCTATATCTCCGAGGCCGGCCCGGTGGGCAGGTTCCTGGCTGGATCCCTGGAGCTCCTGTTTGGGATCTGGCGTTTCGTCATCCCATTCGGTCTGGCCGCTCTGGCATTGACCCTGGTGGTCGGCAAGCCCCGCAATGGCATAGGGCGAATTGTTGCGGGTGGCATCCTGGCGTTCGTCGGCGCCGTCGCAATGTTCCATCTTTTGGTGGGGAACACGGCGTTCGCACTCGGCACCGAGGCGATCAAGGCACGCGGCGGCGCAGTAGGGGCGCTCATTGCCTTCCCACTCTGGAGGATCCTGGGCACATGGGGTGCCTTCGTGATCCTGGCCGCCCTCTGTGGGGTGGGCGTCCTACTCGTCACCCGAACCACAGTCAGCGAGTTCGCACAGGCCCTGGCCCAGATGGGTCGAGATGTGAGGGCCTATGTGTCCGATCTCTTCAGGCGACCCGTCCCCGAGCCCTCGACGAAGAAGCCCCGTCACGTCCGGCCGGTGGTCGAGGAAACACAGAAACCTCAGGACACGACGGACGAAACTGCCCTGGAGATCGTCGATGCCAAGGCGGAGAAACCGGCCAAGCCCAAGAAGACGGAGTCACCGGTGCAGAACCCCGACGGATACACGCTGCCGCCAATGGACATCCTCGGGTTCGGCGGTGGTGGGAGTCAGGACAAGCGTGTCCTGGAACAGACGGCCGAGGATTTGGAGGAGACGCTTCGCCAACATGGTGTGGAAGCCTCCCTCACCAGAATCGTTCCCGGACCCACGGTGACCAGGTTCGAAATCGAGCTGGCCCCCGGTGTCAAGGTGAACCGGATCTCCAGCCTGTCCGGTGACATCGCCTACGCCTTGGCTACCCCTGACATCAGGCTCCTCGTTCCCATTCCCGGGAAGTCGGCGATCGGTGTGGAGGTTCCCAACCGGAGACGACGACGGGTCACCCTGGGTGACATTCTGCGAAGCGACTCGGCTCGCGCCGACACCGACCCTCTGTCGATTGGTCTCGGCATGGACATCGCCGGCCATCCCAAGTTCCTCAACCTTTCAGAGCTTCCCCATGTCCTAATTGCCGGTGCCACGGGCGCTGGTAAGTCGTCCTGCATCAACTCGATCGTTTCGTCGATCTTGATGCGAGCCCATCCCGATGATGTGCGCCTCATCATGGTCGACCCCAAACGGGTCGAGCTTGGACAGTACAACGGGGTTCCCCACCTGCTTACCCGTGTGATCACCAATCCGAAGAAGGCCAACGATGCCCTGAAATGGGCAGTTGCCGAGATGGACCGGCGCTATGACCTCCTCGCCGATGCCAAGGTGCGGGACATCGACGGTTATCGGGAGAAGTGGGCCGCCGGTGACCTCGATCCGGACGGATTCGACCGATTCCCCTACATCGTCGTCCTGATCGACGAGCTCAATGATCTGATGATGGTGGCGGGCAAGGAGGTCGAGGACTCGATCGTTAGGATCGCCCAGATGGCCCGCGCTGTGGGTATCCACCTCGTCATCGCCACCCAGCGACCCTCGGTGAATGTGATCACCGGTGTGATCAAGGCAAATGTGCCGTCCCGTCTTGCGTTCTCCGTGGCTTCGCAAACCGATAGCCGGGTGATCATCGACGGCTCCGGAGCGGAGAAGTTGGTTGGTATGGGAGACATGCTGGTGGTCACGGCCAAGGAACCACGTCCCGCTCGTATCCAGGGAGCCTGGGTGGAGGAGTCGGAGGTGCATCGCATCGTTTCCTGGGTGAAGGACCAACGTGACGCCCGGTACCGGGACGAGGAGGTCATGGAGACGGTCCAAGCGGTCGACGCCGCCAAAGCGGCCAAGGAGGACGACGAGGACGAACAGCTCGTCACCCAGGCGATTGACCTTGTCGTCCGTTCCCAAATGGGGTCAACCTCGATGCTGCAACGAAAGCTGAGAATCGGATTCGCCCGGGCGGGTCGGGTGATGGACATCCTGGAGATGAGAGGCATTGTCGGACCATCCGTCGGCTCGAAGGCCCGGGAGGTCCTCATCACCGAGGAGCAACTGGAGGAGGTCCTCACTCCCGCCGAGGTCTGAGCGCCGGAGAGCACTGAGCAGCAGCAGTCCACCCTCCCCAGTGAGGGGTGGAGAACTCTGGGAATCCTCTAACGTTCAGGGATGACAGACACTATCGACGATCCACAGGCGCGCGCCGTCGAACTCAGGGAAGCTCTCACGGAGTATTCCCGTCTCTACTACCTCGACGAACCCACCGTCGCCGACGCCGATTACGACGACCTCATGCGGGAATTGCGGGCCATCGAGGAGCAGCATCCCGATCTGGTGACGCCGGAGTCGCCCACTCAGACCGTCGGTACCGCTGTAACAGAATCAACATTCGCCGCGGTGGAGCATCTGCGACCCCTCTTTTCCCTGGACAATGCCGACTCCATAACCACACTCGAGGCGTGGATGGCCCGTATGACCCGGCAGCTGGGAGAGGAACCGAAGGGTTTCTCGTGCGAACTCAAGATCGATGGCCTGGCGGTTGTGCTGGTTTACGAGAACGGTCGACTCAGAACTGGTGCCACCCGCGGCGACGGTGTTACTGGTGAGGACATAACGGCCAACCTCCGCACCATCGAAGACATCCCAAAGACCCTCGATTCGGAGAGCCCCCCGTCTCTTCTTGAGGTTCGCGGCGAGGTGTACATGTCGTTCGCGGCTTTCGAGGAGCTCAACAAACACCAGGCCGAGGCTGGGCTGCGTCTCTTCTCAAACGCCCGAAACGCCGCGGCCGGGTCGGTTCGGATGAAGGACACGTCGGTTACGGCCACCCGACAACTGGGCATATGGGTGTACCAGGCGGGAATAATCGAAGGTGGACCGGATCTATCCACCCATACCGAGACCATGGAGTACCTCGGTTCCCTCGGTTTCGTGATCAACGAGGCATCGGAGCGGCTCGCCGATCTTGCTGCGGTGGAGGGCTACGTCACCCGCGCCGAGAAGGAGCGTCACGATCAGGCCTATCAGACCGACGGCGTGGTGATCAAGGTGGACGATCTCGATCTCCAGGAGAACCTTGGGTTCACCTCCCGTGCGCCTCGGTGGGCTATCGCCTACAAGTTCCCACCCGAAGAGCGAACGACGAAACTGCGAGACATCATGATCAACATCGGCAGGACGGGGGCCGCAACACCGTTTGCGGTACTGGAGCCCGTCTTCGTGGGTGGTGCCAATGTGGGGATGGCAACACTGCACAACCAGGACCAGGTGGCGCTGAAGGACGTTCGGATCGGCGACGAAGTAATCGTGAGACGCGCTGGAGACGTGATCCCAGAGGTGGTTGGTCCCGTGGTCGCCACTCGAACGGGTGATGAGAAGGTGTGGTCTATGCCCACCGAGTGCCCCTTCTGTGGGAATCCCATCGTCCGGCCGGAGGGGGAAGCCGTCGCCCGGTGTACCGGGGGTTTTGAGTGCCCCTCACGTCTGAGGGAGTGGCTGTTCCATTTCGCCAGCCGGGGAGGGCTCGACATCGAGCACCTCGGATACAAGACGATCGACCTGTTGTTGGAACGGGAACTCATCTCCGACCCGTCCGACATCTTCACCTTCGACACAGATCGGCTTCTCGAGGTCGAGGGTTGGGGAGAGATGTCCGTGGGGAATCTTCGCTCCGCCATCGACGAGGCGAGGGAGCGTCCCGTTCCCCGTTTGCTCACGGCCCTCGGTATCCGCCATGTGGGGAGCACGGTGGCCCGACGCCTCATCCGCCACTTTGGTGGGCTTCCAGCGCTCCTGGCGGCATCGGCCGACGAGATCGCCGAGGTGGAGGGTATCGGGCGCGTCATCGCCGATGGTGTCAGAGAATGGGCCGACGACACCGAGAACCGCACGCTGGTGGAGAAGCTGGAAGATGCCGGCGTCCGGATGACAGAGGACGTCGACGAGAGTGTCGGCGACGTACTCGCCGGGGTGACCCTCGTCGTCACCGGCTCCCTCGACGGATTCAGCCGTGACTCGGCCAAGGCGGCGATCGAGGAGCGCGGCGGCAAGGCCACCGGGTCTGTCTCGGGTACCACCACGGCTCTCGTTACGGGCGACTCACCTGGTGCCGCCAAGGTGACCAAGGCCGAAGACCTCGGCGTCCCCCAGATCGACGAGAAGATCTTTGTGAAGCTCCTCGAGCAGGGGCCCTCGGTCCTCAAGGGTTAGAGTTGGGGACTACCTGATCTCGAATGTCCAGCTGTAGCTTCCGAACTCGGGCACCCCGCTCACCTTCTCCCAATTGACCACGACGGTGTGCTCTCCCGTCGTCCAGGCGGAAATAGAGGGGTCATTGGGGCCCGGGGACCATCGGTAGGTGGCAGTACCCTGGACATACGATGCCGAGACGGGGAAACCGTCCACCACGATCTCGGCCTCGTGGCCCACCTCGAGATCGACCACGATTTCGGTCTGAAGCATGGCCTGGTCCTCGGGGGAGGGGCTCACGGACTCGATGGGGCTGGGTAGCTCGGTTGGCTCGCCTCTGGGGGCGAACGCCACGGCCAAGGCAATGACCGCCACCACTAGCGCTGCCAGACCGATGTAGATCATCCGGTACATCCAAAGCGACGGTAGCGGTTCGATACCATGCCTCGAACACGATCTCGACTGAGAGCGGACCATGACGAACCCGATGACGGTACTCGGGATGATCTCGGGCACCTCGATGGATGGGATAGATGTAGCGGCGGCAACGTTCGAGCTGCGTGGTGAGGTCTTGGAGCTCAGTCCCCTGGGGTCGTTCTCCATCCCGTACGGGCAGGGGCTGCGACATGATCTGGCCTCGGCGCTACCGCCGGCCTCCGTGGCCGCCGAAGCCGTCGCCAAGCTCGATAACGAAGTTGGTGTTGCCTTTGCCACAGCCGCGAAACAGGCCATCGACGAGCTGGCGCCGGATACCCAACTGGTGGTCTCACATGGTCAGACCCTCTTTCACTGGGTTGAGGGGCCACGGGTACGCGGATCCCTCCAGATCGGCCAACCTGCCTGGATCGCTGCCGAAACGGGGCTTCCAGTTGTCGCCGATCTGCGAGCGGCCGACATCGCTGCCGGGGGACAGGGCGCACCGCTGGCTGCCCTTTTCGACGAATTGCTCCTCTCCGAAGGCGATGCCAACCGCGCTGCGTTGAATATCGGGGGCATTGCCAACCTGACGATCGTTACCCCGGGTCTAGACACGATCGCCTACGACATCGGCCCAGGGAACGCCCTCATCGACGCGGCCGTGGCTCACATCACAAGCGACCGGGAGCCATTCGACCGTGATGGCTCACGGGGAGAGTCCGGAGAGATACACCACGATCTGTTGACACAGCTTCTTTCCGACCCGTACTACTCCCTGTCCCCGCCCAAGACGACCGGCAAGGAGCATTTCCACCTGCCCTACCTGTTGGACGCCGCCTCCGATCTGGGGGAGGTGGCCGATGACGATCTGGTCGCGACCGCGACGGCTCTTACCGCACAGTCCGTGGCCGACGCCTGTCGAGGGCACGGTGTGGAGGAGGTGATCGCAGCCGGGGGAGGAGTGAACAATCCGACCTTGATGGGGATGTTGCGGGATCGGCTGGAAGGTATCCCGATTCGACCAATCGACACTCTCGGGATGGAGGCATCCGCCAAGGAGGCCTACTTCATGGCGATGACAGGTTTCTTCACAGTGCACGGCCTTCCCGGAAACGTACCGTCCGCCACTGGTGCCGCTCGGGCAGTACCACTGGGCTGCATCCTGGCCGGTGAGAACGGGTTCCCGTCAGTGGAGCCCGTTGCTGTGCCACCAAGTCGTCTACGACTCCGGAGTGACGAACAACGCTGACTTAGTGCCACTTAGTGCCCAATGTCGGGCATTCGTTTGGCGTATGGGGGGCATTACCCTCCCGCTACTCTGACTCCGCCGACGTCGATGTATCTGGAGGTTGCGTATGTCGAGACTGGACTCGGCGCTCGAGCCGATCTACGCCCAGGTGCTGCAACGCAACCCCGGCGAGGACGAATTCCACCAGGCGGTGTTGGAGGTCCTGGACAGCCTTGGTGCGGTCGTCGCCAAGCACAAGACGTACATGGACGCCCGGGTCATCGAGCGGATTTGTGAGCCCGAACGACAGATCATCTTCCGTGTTCCCTGGGTCGACGATCGGGGCGAGGTCCAGATCAACCGGGGATTTCGGGTCGAGTTCAACTCCGTGCTCGGTCCGTTCAAAGGCGGCATCCGGTTCCATCCTTCGGTCCTGTTGGGCACGGTGAAGTTCCTCGGGTTCGAACAGGTCTTCAAGAACGCCCTGACGGGGCTCCCAATAGGTGGGGGCAAGGGCGGGTCGGACTTCGACCCCAAGAGCCGCACCGACGGGGAGGTGATGCGGTTCTGCCAGTCGTTCATGACAGAGCTGTACCGGCACCTTGGTGAGTACCGAGACGTGCCTGCCGGTGATATCGGTGTGGGGCCTCGCGAGCTGGGCTACCTGTTCGGGCAGTACAAACGGATCACCAATCGCTACGAGTCGGCCACCCTCACCGGCAAGGGTATCGGCTGGGGCGGCTCACAGGTCCGCAAGGAGGCCACCGGCTACGGGACCGTGTACTTCGCCAACGAGATGCTGGGAACCGTGAACGGCTCATTCGACGGCAAGACAGTCGTGGTCTCGGGCTCCGGGAACGTGGCCATCTACGCCATCGAGAAGGTACAGGAGCTGGGTGGGACCGTGGTGGCGTGCTCGGATTCTGCGGGGTATGTCGTGGAGGAATCCGGTATCGACCTCGAGCTCCTCAAGGAGATCAAGGAGGTTCGCCGGGGGAGGGTCAGAGAGTATGCCGAGGAGCGGAGGGCAAAGTATGTCACCGATGGCTCGATCTGGAACGTCCCATGCCAGGTTGCCCTGCCGTGCGCGACGCAAAACGAGCTCGACCCCGATGGAGCTAGGGCACTCGTCGCCGGTGGCTGCGTCGTGGTCGCCGAGGGGGCGAACATGCCAACGACCCCAGATGCTGTCCGGGTGTTGCAGGGGGCTGGTGTGCTGTTCGGGCCAGGTAAGGCAGCCAACGCCGGGGGAGTGGCCACCAGCGCTCTGGAGATGCAGCAGAACGCCTCAAGGGACTCATGGACCTTCGAATACACAGAGGGACGGTTGGCCGCCATCATGCGTGGCATCCACGAGCGGTGCGCAGGAACAGCAGAGGAGTACGGGGAGCCCGGGAACTACGTCGTGGGAGCCAACGCAGCCGCATTCATGCGGGTGGCCGATGCGATGTTGGCCATGGGTGTGATCTGATTGGTGGTTCTACTCTGTCGGAAATGAGAGCGAATCCGGTACTGACATCTCGGGGCGCACATCCAATCGCGGCCATCCAGGATCGTGCCCGTTCGCTGCGTGACCAGGGTCGCGACCTGATCGACTTCTCAATCGGGGATCCAAGAGAACCCACCCCCGATTTCATCCCGGCGGCACTCCATGCCGCAGTGCCAGAAGTCTCCCAGTATCCGACGACCAAGGGTCTGGCGGCGTTGCGCGACGCCATTTCGAGGTATGTGAATCGTCGCCTCGGTGTTGAGATCGATCCCGAATCGCAGGTGATGCCCACCAGTGGGTCCAAAGAGGCCATCTTCTCAACGCCTCTTGCATTGGTCGATCGGGCGCGGTCCGATGTCATCGTATGGCCCGATCCCGGATATCCGGTCTACGGCAGTGGCGCCGCTTATGCGGGTGCAGAGGGTGTGGCGGTTCCCGTCGATGACGACTTCATCCTTCGCGCCGATTCCATACCTGGAAGGCTGTGGGAGAAGATGGCGATTCTCTGGCTGTGCTCGCCATCCAACCCCACTGGTGCCGTGACGGATCTGGGCACCCTGGCATCGATTGTGGAGAAGGCAAAGCGACACGAGGTGTTGGTCTGTTCCGATGAGTGCTACCTCGACCTCTACGAGGGTGATCCGCCGCCTTCAATCCTGCAGGTAACCACCAAGGGTGTCTTGTCATATTTGTCTCTCTCCAAACGGTCAGGGATGACTGGGTATCGCTCGGGTGCGATCGTCGGGGACCCCAAAGCGATCGACCTACTCCATCGGTTCCGAACGTCGACCGGCACTGCCTCACCCGAGTTCATCCAGAGTGCGGCTCTGGCGGCGTGGTCGGATGATGAACATGTCGCTGAAAGAAGGAAGGTGTTCGCGGCAAAGCGTGAGGTGCTCCGACCATTCATCAGCGAGGCGGGCTTCGGGGTGGTGGCTTCCCACGCCGGAATTTATCTCTGGGTCGACCTCGATGGGAACGATGACGTGGAAGTGACAGCGAAGCTCCTCGAATCGGGGGTAGTCGTGAGCCCCGGGAGCATCTTTGGGTCCAGAGGCAGAGGGCATCTTCGTCTTGCCCTGGTTCCCACGGTCAAAGACTGTGCCCGTGCCGGCGAGATGCTGGTGAGCGGTGTTATTTCTGGGGGGCTTCGCCCCCCAGACCCCCCACGGCTGCCTCTGCCTCGCTGATCGCGTGGTCGGGGCCGTCCGACCTCAACTCCGCGACCCCGGCTTTCTGTCTGTCGTGTCTCTGTGACCGACGGGTTTGATGTGATCCCACCCGATGTCATACCTGGT
>WHTL01000271.1 GCA_009377735.1 Acidimicrobiia bacterium | reverse complement strand
TCGCCGCCGATCTCGGGTTGCGTACGGCAAACAAGCCGGAGTCGATGGACATCTGCTTCGTCGGGAAGAGGGACTACCGGGAGTTCTTGCGGGGGGAGGCGCCGGATGTCTTCACCCCAGGGAGGATCGTCGACACCGACGGCACCGATCTAGGCGACCACGACGGGATCGCCGGTTTCACCATCGGTCAGCGCCGGGGTCTGGGTGTGAGCGTGGGTGAACCAAGGTTCGTCAGCGAAATCGATCCCACCACCTCGACCGTCACCCTGGGTCGTCGCCAAGACCTGGAGACCAGGACCATTGAGATAGAGCAGGTTTCTTCGGTGGGCGGTACCCCCGTCACGGGTGGGGTCCTCGCCCAATACCGTGCCCACGGGGAGGCGGCGCCGGCGGTGGTGTCGGAAGATAAAGTGGTCTTCGACGAGCCTCAGGAGGCTATCGCCAGCGGTCAGACCGTCGCCTTCTACCGGAACAGCGAGGTCATGGGCGGTGCCGTCATCTCGAGGCGCGGCGTCTAGACCTCAACCCGGTACGTAGATCACGCGCCGGAGGCGGCGGACCCGTCTTGGTCGGCGACAGAGCCATCCTGTTCGGCGGCGATCTGGGCGTGAACCTCTTCCATATCGAGGGCCTTCAACTGACCGATCAGGTCGTCGAGGGCATCCTTGGGGAGGGCACCGGGCTGGGAGTAAACCACCACATTCTCCCTCACGGCCATGAGGGTGGGGATGGAGCGGATGTCAAAAGCCTGGGCGAGTTCCACCTGGTCTTCGGTGTCGACCTTGGCGAAGACGATGTCGGGATGTTCCTCGGAGGTGGCGGCATAGGTGGGGGCGAACTGCTTACACGGCGTGCACCAGTCGGCCCAGAAGTCAACAAGCACCGTGTCGTTGTCGGAAATGGTGTCGTTGAAGGTCTCTTTGGTGATGTCAATAGTGGGCACGGGGGTTACCTCTGTGATTGCTTACCTACTCTTCAACATAGATACGCCCCTCGCCTATTCCAGGATGAGAGATCGCAGGGCAGTGGCCAAGCCGTCATCGAGGACGCTGGGCGCTACGAGATGGGCATTCCTCTTGACATGGTCTGATGCGTGGCCCATCGCTACAGCCGTCCCCGCCTTCGCCAACATCGGGAGGTCGTTGTCACCATCACCGATTGCCAAGACCGAGGTCGGGTTCGTCCCCAAGTATTCCGCCGCGGCCACCAAGGCTGTTCCCTTGTGCACCCCGCTCTTGGTGACGTTTACGAAGCTCCAAGACACGCCTCCGGCTCCTGCCGATCCCACCTCGAGATCCCTTTCGGTGAAGGCTGTCTCGAGATCGGTGGTCTCCTCCTTGGTGAACCCGATGAAGGTGAACTTGAGGACATCACCGGGTACCTGGCTGGGATCATTGACTGCCCCAAGTGGTTCCCATCCGAGGATCTTCCAATGGAACTCGGCACCGGGACGGTATTGCATGTAGTAGTAGCCGTCCTCGGTGTAGAACTCCCCGTAGGCGTTTCGGTCAACCGAAATCGCGAAAACGTCGGCGATCTCACTCGGGGATAGGGGCCAGGATCGCACCGTCCTCCCGTCGGCTCTCACCTCGGCACCGTTATGGAAGATGTGTGGTCCGGGAGATCCGAGTTGCTCGTATACAGCGGTAGCGCCAAAACGGAGACGACCGGTGGCGAAGCCGACGGGTACGCCGCTGTCGGCGACTTCGCGAACGGCACGCTGCACGGCAGGGGTCACCCTGTGGTCGGGGTGGATGATCGTCCCGTCCAGGTCGGAGGCAACGTATCGCACCTGTGTCGGCATCCAATCTTGATAGCGGCCGCCGGGCTGGAGGCCCCTAGGAGGTGTGGACATCCCGAGAATGCTAAAGCCGTTGCGGTGCCACAATGACAGGATGCTTGAAGTTCGGGAGGTAGACCCAAACGACGATGAAGTGGTGTCTGCGTGGTGGCGGATAACCCATGAGGTGGCAGACCATGACACCCCAGGCCAGCCGCCATGGCGCCTTGATGCGCTACGTGGCTATATGAGTTTCCCGTGGCGTTCCCAGGAGACTGCCCACTTCGCCGCCTTTTTGGATGAGGAAATGGTGGGAGTGGCACGAGTCGACTGGTCACTGGTCGACACACCGCATCTTCTGTCCTCCGAGTTGATGGTGGTGCCCGAGCACCGTCGTCGTGGTGCCGGAGCCTCCCTTCTGGACAAGGTGATCGCCCTCGGACGGAAGATGGGCAAGACGACCCTGCTGGCCGAGGGTTCCGCCCCGCCGCATGATGGGCCACCCATCGATGATCCGGGTGGCGTGTTCGCCGTCAACCACGATTTCAAACCAGCTCTGGTGAACCACCACAGGGTGGTGCGGCTGCCTGTCGACAGCGGGGCCACAGCGCGATTTGACGAACTCGACGATGAATACGAGATCGTCCACTGGCTGGACCACCTACCGGAGGACTGGATAGAGGACCGCGCTCGTCTCGCGGCTCGGATGGTCACCGACGCCCCCATGGGTGATCTGGAGATAACGAAGGAGAAGTGGAGTTCCGACCGGTTCCGGGAAATGGAAGAGTTGGTGGTCTCGATGGATTCTCATTACGTGGGAGCGGGCGCACTTCTTGATGGCCGGTTGGTGGCTGCCACAGAGATGTCGGTCCCCAACTCCAAAGGCGCCGATGCCCACCAATGGGACACGATCGTAGATCCCGACCATCGCGGGCACAGACTCGGACTTCGGATCAAGCTGGCCAATCTCAAGACGCTGATGGCGGAGCGCCCCGACATCGAGCGAGTCTGGACGTACAACGCCTCCGAGAATACCCCCATGATCCGCGTCAACGACGCCCTGGGGTTCAAAGTCGGTGGCCTCCTGACCGAATGGCAACGCACCGGCTTGTGACTGGTCCTGGCATGGTTGATCGACTGGAGGCTTATGCCAACGATCTGGTCAGGCCTTCGAGCTGGTGGTTTTGCCTGACGGTTCTGGTCGGGCAGTATTGACGGATGGCTGAGATGCAATACAGACGTTTGGGTGACTCCGGGATCAGGGTGAGCCTTCTCTCCTTTGGGTCGTGGGTCACGTTTGGTAACGAAGTGGGGGTGGAGTCGGCGACGGAGATGCTGGCTACCGCCTTCGACGCCGGGGTGAACTTCTTCGACAACGCCGAGTCATATGCCCGTGGGGAGTCTGAAACGGTGATGGGGAATGCCATTTCGAGCCTGGGATGGCCCCGGCACTCCTATTTGGTCTCCACGAAGCTTTTCTGGGGGATCCATGGGGGTGTGAACGCCACCAGCACCCTCAACCGAAAGTATCTCAGTGAGGCCATCGAGGGGTCACTGGAACGGCTCGGCTTGGACCACGTGGATTTGGTCTTCTGCCACCGCTCGGACCCCGACACCCCAATCGAGGAGACGGTGTGGGCGATGTCGGATATGGTGTCGTCGGGCAAGGCCCACTACTGGGGCACCTCGGAATGGTCGGCCGATGAGATCCGGGCTGCATGGGATATCGCAGAACGTCACCACCTCCACAAGCCGCAAATGGAACAACCGCAGTACAACCTGCTGAACCGGCGTCGTGTTGAGAAGGAATATGCCCGTCTCTACGAGGACATCGGGCTGGGCACCACGATCTGGAGCCCACTCGCATCCGGGCTTCTATCGGGAAAGTACTCCGAGGGTGTGCCCGAGGGCAGCAGGGCGGCAACGACTCCGTTTCTCAGGAGCTATCTCCAGGATGCCGATGTCATGGAAGCGGTGTCCCAACTCTCGGACCTTGCCCGGGAGATCGGTTGTGAGCCGGCCCAGCTCGCTCTGGCATGGACGGCCAGAAACCCACGGGTGTCGACGGTGATCACGGGTGCCTCTCGACTCTCCCAGTTGGAGTCGAACCTCGGCGCCCTCGATGTGCTCGAGGATCTCGATGAGGAGATGGTGGAGCGGATAGAGCAGCTCTTCCCGCTCTGATGGCAACAACCGACTGGTGGCGTTCCGCTGTCATCTACCAGGTGTACCCTCGCTCGTTCGCCGATTCTACGTGTGATGGAATCGGTGACCTCGGTGGGGTTATAGATCATCTCGATCATCTCGGGGAACTCGGTGTCGATGCCGTCTGGCTATCGCCCTTCTATCCATCACCACAGAACGACGGTGGCTACGACGTGGCCGATTATCGAGATGTTGATCCTCTCTTTGGTGACCTCGACCAGTTCGACCGGCTGGTCGCGAAGGCGCACGAAGCCGGTCTCAGGGTGATCATCGACATCGTTCCCAACCACACGTCATCTGAGCACGCCTGGTTTCAAGAGGCGCTGAGAGCATCACCGGGTAGTCCGGAGCGGTCGCGTTACATCATCCGTGACGTGCCGGTCAACAACTGGGGAAGTGTCTTTGGGGGCCCGGCATGGAGTCGCATGGCGGATCGAGGAGCAGACGACGATCAGTGGTATCTCCATCTCTTCGACGCCACCCAGCCCGATCTCGACTGGACCAACCACGAGGTCCGTGACGCGTTTCTCTCGATCCTCCGCTTCTGGCTCGATCGTGATGTCGACGGGTTCCGGGTCGATGTCGCCCACGGGCTCGTCAAGGATCTTGACGCTCCCGACGTGACAAGACATGACGCCGACGTGGATGCCGAGACCCGGCGTCCCATGTGGGACCAGGATGGTGTCCACGAGATATACCGGGAGTGGCGTAAGGTCCTCGATGATTACGACGACCGCATGATGGTGGCGGAGGCCTGGGTGCTGGACTCCGAGCGGGTTGCCCTCTACGTCCGCCCCGACGAGTTCCACCAGACCTTCAACTTCGAATTCCTCACTGCACGGTGGGATGCAGGTGACCTGCGCAAAGTGATCGACGACACGATCCGCAGCACCGTCGGGGTGGGGGCGCCCATGACGTGGGTGCTGAGCAACCACGATGTCATCCGTCACGCCACCCGGCTCGCTCTGCCACCAGGACAGGAGCGACGCAATGGCCTTGGTCCGAAACATCCCCAGCCGGATGCCGACCTCGGCCTCCGTCGGGCACGGGCAGCCACTCTTCTGATGCTGGCATTGCCGGGATCTGCCTACCTCT
Source organism: Acidimicrobiia bacterium (assembly GCA_009377735.1). Taxonomy (GTDB): domain Bacteria; phylum Actinomycetota; class Acidimicrobiia; order Spongiisociales; family ZC4RG35; genus WHTL01. The sequence goes on along the minus strand of WHTL01000271.1, from coordinate 547 downwards.
ACCAAGGAGAGGAACTCGGCCTCCCAGAACACACCACACTGCCGCCAGAGGCACGTCAGGACCCAACCTTCGAGCGGACCGACGGCGAGGAGCTGGGCCGCGACGGATGTCGGGTTCCGCTGCCCTGGCAGGCTGACGAGCCCGGCTACGGCTTCGGGCCGACCGAAAAGACATGGCTACCGCAGCCGGATAGCTTCGCGGCTCACGCCGTGGATGTTCAGTCCTCCGACCCAGAGTCCACCCTCAGCATGTATCGCAATGCCCTTGCGGTACGCAAGGAGCATGATCTCGGGACAGGAGAATTGGAATGGTTACGGACCGAGAACGAAGTTCTGAGCTTTCGTAATGGATCCATAACGGTCGTCGCCAATGCGGGGGAGAGGCCCTTGTCACTTCCGGACTACGGAGAGGTGATCATCGCGAGTCGGGCAGTGTCCAGTGAGGTCCCTCCTGATACCACGGTGTGGATCAGACACGGCCAAAGCCAATAATCCTCTAGTCTCCTTCCTGTGACTCGACTCGAGACCGATGTATTGGTCATCGGTGG
>WHTL01000234.1 GCA_009377735.1 Acidimicrobiia bacterium | reverse complement strand
GATGCGAATGCGGGCCCACCCGCTCGGAGAGGTTCGCGCCTACGGAGAGCTCATGCTGACCGAACTCCGTAAGGTGATCCCCTCGTTTCTCACCCGGGTTGACCAGCCTGATCGCGGTCTCCGGTGGTCGGAGTATCTCTCCGACGTGAGGATCAGGCTCGACGGGGCAGCCTCTGGATTGGGAACCACGCCCGAGACGGGACCCTCGGTGACCCTCACCGACTTCGACGAGGATGCCGAAAATGAGGTCATCGCTGCCGCCCTATACCCATACTCGGAGAAGACCGACGTGCAGCTTCTCGGTCTCGTATCGAATATGGACGAGGCGGAACGGAGGCGGATATTCGAAGACCTGGTCGGTGACCGCGCCAACCGACGTCACAAACCGGGAAGAGCAATGGAGAGACCGCACTACCGCTTCGACATCGTATGTGACTTCGGTGCGTTCCGCGATCTGCAGCGACACCGGCTTCTGACCATCGATTGGCAACGTCTCTCCACCCGGCTCGGATCAGCCCCACCAGACGGGCTGATCGAAGAGGGATTCGGCGACGAGTGGGAGACGGTGATGGACCAGGCCGACCACCTCTATGAGAAGATTCGGGCAGACATCGGGAGCGACGTTGCCCAGTATGTAGTCCCCCTCGGCTACAACATCAGATTCGTCATGGAGATGAACGCACGAGAAGCCTTCCACCTCACCGAACTCCGCTCCCAACCTGCGGGTCACCCGGCCTATCGGTGGGTGGCAACAGAGATGCATCGTCAGATCAAAGAAAAGGCCGGACACCGACTTATCGCAGATGCCATGAAGTACGTCGACTATTCCGACGTGGAATGGGGCCGTCTCGAGGATGAGCGTGGTAGCGAGAAACGCCGCACTCGAGATGTCTGAACGAAGACGCTAGAGAGTTGAGAGGGGCATGCTGTGGTCGAGGGTGTGGATTTGTGGGCTGGTTGCCGTTTTCCACACCGTCGACGCTGATCCGCCCAATGCTGTGGTCGAGGGTGTGGATTTGTGGGCTGGTTGCCGTTTTCCACACCGTCGACGCTGATCCGCCCCATGCTGTGGTCGAGCGTGTGGATTTGTGGGCTGATCGCATTTTTTCACACCGTCGACGCTGATCGCCTGGTGCACGCTACACTCGCCGCCCCTTCCGTCTCTACCGCCTTCGCTCATGGGAGAGAACGGAGTTCTGAGCGTGGAACACTGATCCCTGCAGAGAGTCGGTTACCGTTTGGGGATGGCTGAATTCAACGTGGATGCGATGATCGAGCGATTTCAGGCGAGGGCAACCGCGGTCAAGGACCGGCCCCTCCCACCGGTGGCCGGTTCGGAGAGACAGACATTCATCGAGCAGGCGGAGAACGATTTCACCGACTACTCGCTGATTGCCAATGCGGCCTGGGCGGTGGAGGAGGGCCACCTCGTCCTCAGAATCCCGCTCGGAAAGGGTGACGAGAGTCAGTAGTGCCGACCACTGAGAAGCTCGATCTCGTGACCGGAAAAGGGGGATCGGGTAAGTCAGCGGTGGCCGCCGCTCTCGCCCTCGACGCCGCCAAAGATGGCGCCAGGGTGCTGGCGATCGACATGGGTGCCACGGGCGGTCTCCCGTTCCATCTTGGTGTCCAATCGGCGACGTTCGAGCCGAAGAACGTCCAATCGGGTCTCTTTGTCTCGGTCATCGACCGGGCGTCGGCGTTAAGCGAGTACCTGAGGGTTCAGATGTCGGTACCTGCCGCGGCAACGGTTGGCCCCATCACGAGGATCTTCGATGCGCTTGCCTCTACCGCGCCAGCAATCAGGGAAATAGTCACCCTGGGGAAGGTCCTCTGGGAGGTGAAGAGGGGCGGTTGGGATCTGGTGGTTGCGGATGCACCCCCGACCGGTCAGATACCAGGGTATCTGCGGGCACCCCGAACCATCGCCGAGTTGGTTTCGAAGGGTCGGATCAGAGATCAGGCGGATTGGATGGACGCCATCCTCACTGACGGCTCAGCCCGCACCCGTCTCGTGGTGGTAGCCCTACTAGAGGAGCTTCCTGTCAGTGAGACCACCGAGCTGACCGCCTGGCTCGATACCGAGTTCCCCCTCATCTACCGCACGGTGGTGGCCAACCGTGTGCTCCCACCTCTTCCGGTCATCGAGCCCAGCGATCATGTCCCCACCGACGATGCCGCACAACTCCACCGGGCGCTGGCCGCCGAACAGGATGAGTGGGCGAAATTCCTGGCGCCCGACCATCAGCTTCCCGCCGTTCTCGGTGTTTCCGATGCTGAGGAGATCGTGAGTCGTCTACTTGCCGAGGTGACGCGGTGGTAAATACCAGACTCGTCGTCGTCACCGGAGCGGGTGGGGTCGGGAAGACAACGATCTCTGCTGCCGTGGGCATCCGTGCAGCCAAGATGGGTTGGCGCACCCTGGTTGTCACCGTCGACCCGGCCAGAAGACTCGCCGACGCCCTCGGAACCCAACTGGGTCCAAAGCCATCGATCGATCCAAATGAGCCCAACCTCGGGGCGGCCATGATCGACGCCGCCGGATCATGGCGGATCGTGGCGCAGCGGCACGCCGATCCAGAGGTAGCGGACCGCCTCATCGCCAACGAGTTCTTCGTGGCCGCCACCAGTCAATTCCCCGCCTCCCAGTCCTATGCCGCCGCCGACGAGGCCGCCGGGTTCGTCCAATCGGGGGAGTGGGATCTGGTGGTCGTCGACACCCCTCCTTCTGCGGGTGGGATCGAGTTCTTCACGGCACCTGCCCAGATGACCGACCTGGTAGGAGGGCGTCTGCTGCGATTCTTAACGGGAAGTCGCCTCCCTGGGCGCAACTTCTTCTTCAGGGCGGCGGCGCGACCAGCGCTTCGCATCGCCGACTCCATCCTGGGCGCCCATCTCTTGGAGCGAGTAGCTCAGTTCCTGATGGATCTCCGCACCACCTACGACGGTGTTGCCGCCCGGGCACAAACCATCGAGCGTCTCTTCGCCACCGCAACCATTCTCGTGGTCGCCACCTCCGATGCCGGACCCATGGGAGAGGCCGCTCGCTTTCTTGAGCACCTTCCCTCGGTCGCCGGCGAGCCCACTGCCGTAGTCTTCAATAGATCTCTGCCCGAGGAATGGATCGGCGTTGCATCACCCACCGATACCGATCCCACCCTCGCCGCCAACCTGGATTCGTGGTCGACAGAATCGGAACGGCAACGGGACCTGCGCACGGCATTCCTCCGTCATCATCGAGTCGACACCATCTCAATCCCCCTCCTCGGTACCCCACCAACGGGCCTGACGAGCCTATCGGCAATGATCCCCGACCACCTGATGGCAACGATGAACATCGACGATCGGCCATCCAAAGCCCAACACTGATGGCCCTGGTAACGGGCTAGAAGCTGGACTGGGCCTCGACCACTCCACCATCGACGGGAAGGGTGACACCTGTGATCCACGATGCTTGTGGGGAGGCAAGAAATGTTATGGCGTTGGCGACATCCTCGACCGTGCCCAGACGATTCAGGGGATGGGTGGCGGCTATCTCCTCCTCCCTTCCCTCCCAGAGGGCATTGGACAGGCGGGTCTTGACGATCGCTGGGGCTACACCCACCACGCGGACGTGGGGGGCGAGTTCGTGCGCCAGTTGCCGGGTGAGATGGACCAGAGCGCCCTTCGAGACGTTGTAAGCGCCCATGATCGGCGACGGGCGGAGACCACCTACCGAAGCCACGTTTACAACCACACCGCCACGGCTACTCATTCCGGCATGCCAGGCAGCCCTGGTCCAAATGAGCGAACCGAGCTGGTTGACGGCCCATGTCTTCTCGACCGCACCGAGATCGACGTCCATCAGCGGCCCCGCCGAGGGGTTGGTGCCGGCGTTGTTGACCAGGATGTCGCAACTACCGAATTTGGCGACCGTCTCGGAGAGAACCCTGGCGGCGTCATCGGTGGAGTCGGCCCGTCCCTGCGCCGTGTGGATACGATCCTCTACGTACCCCCGCTCGACAAGCTCGGATTTCGCCGCTTCGAGATTCGTGTCGTGTCGAGAGGTGATGACCACCCCGCCGGCGCCCGAATCGAGCAGTGTCGCCGCCGTCTCCAATCCGATGCCACGACTGGCACCGGTCACGATCGCGTTGGCTCCGTCGAGTGCGACTTCCACTATCGGACCATCCTCTCTAAATGGGCCCTTATCAGTGGCCGCCCCGCTTCACCCCGCCATACTTCATACGGGTATCGGAAATCGCCGCTGCCCTGGTCTCCTCATCGTTGACGGCTCCATCCACAATCTCGCCGACGAAGAAGGTGTGAGTCCCGAAGTCGATGGCGGAACGCACCTCAAGATCCATCCAGGCAATGGCCTCCTCAAAGACCGGGGCTCCCGTTGTGGCTTCGACGACGGGTCTCTCGTTGAGAGTCATGTCATCTTTCTCGGCGGGGGTGGAGAACTTGACGAACGGCTTGGTGTCCTCGTTGTCCCAGAGGTTGATGGTGAAGACACCACTCTCGGAGATGAGGCGGTGGGTGACAGCGGTGTTGTCTACCCCCACCCCCACCAACACAGGCTCCATCGAGACCTGGGTGATCCAAGACGCCGTCATGGCATTCCACTCGTCACCACTGCGGGATCCGATCAACACCAGTGCGTTGGGAATGCGAAAGGTCACCTTGTTGAGTGTCTCGTCCGTTGGTGTAGCCATGTCCCCTCGTTCTAGTGGTCACCCTGACCCTAATGTCATAGCCGATGGATATTCTCGTTGCCACCACAGGCGTGCTTCCCGCGGGACCAGTCGGTGAGCTGTGCGGCCTACTCGCGGGCGATGGCCGGGGAACAGTGACCGTAACCACCGTGGTCAAGGTACCCCGTACCTTTCTCGACGCCCTCGACGAGGACGACAGGCGCTCATTGCTCGACGAGGCGTCCGGGGCCGACCCGGAAGACAAGGCCGCCCGATATCTGGAGGAGCGGGGACAGACGCTGGTCGACCCGCTGGTGTCTGCCCTGCACGCGTATGGTGTCGATCCCGATGTGGAGTTCATAGAGGGTGATGATCCCGCCGAGGCCATAATCGCCAGTGCCGAGAAGCTGGGCTCGGATCTCATCGTGATGGGCGCCACCCGTCGCCTCTTCACGGAGGAGGCGTGGAAGAGTGTCTCGGTGCGGGTCATGGAATCGGCTCGAACTCCCGTACTCACCGTGCCCGGTCCCAAGATCGAAGACACCATGGAGATGCCCCCAGTCGAGTTCTGACCCGCTCGGATCGAGGATCCGCGAATCTGTCGGTGCCCGGCTCTATGTTGGGAGATATGGAAGCTGGACAACCAGAGACAACCAATCAACCGGGGACAACACATCGGACGGACGGGCACTCCGGGGTCATCTCGCTCTTCCCTACACCAGGGACGGAGAGCTCTTGTCGCTTTCAGATCGGCGACTTCACGCTGTCGAGTTGTGAGGACGCAGGCGACTGGGAGCTCAACGACGAGATCGTCGATACCCACATGGCCATCGCCCGTGTGATTGGCGGGATCAGCCTCGGCAAACCGATTCCGAGTGTTGGAGGACCGTCGTCGCAGGTTCAGGTCGGAAGAATGCGTCCCATTCATCGTCGGCTCCTACGCTCCATCCCGCTTGGAGAGTGGGTCAACTTTGGCGCAGGGGTATGGTGCTCCCACGACGGGAACAGACTCTCGATTGCGCTGGCGCCAACCGAGGTACACGCCGACCTCCCCTGATCTCGAGTACCAGTCCCACCACTGATCTCGGTCAGACCGGTACCGGATCACCAAACGTCGTGTAGACGTACACCTCACCGGTAGGTGTGCGACAGGCACCACTGGCATCAGGATTCACCTCAAAGGCAACGGCCACGAGTTGCCAGGCCCGTTCCTCACTACAAAAGATACGTGGCAGGGTTAGCTGGGGAATGCCCCACGTCATACCCCGGTCCCTGACCGTTGTCGCATGGCGTTGCAGGCCAGGTAGAACGGATGGGTGATCCCATCCCCACCGCCACAGGCCGGTTTCGATTTCGTGTGTGGCGATGATCTGAACCGGGGCAGTCCGTTGTGATCCGTCCTCCCGGTTGGTGAAAAGGACAGTTTCCTCGTTCTGGTTCACATCCCAATCCGACGACCTCACCCCCCAGGTGTCATCGTGGTGGTTCATCGCCGCCCACAACGAGGCGCCGGCAGCATCGGTGAGGCCCTTCAGGTTGGGCGGTCTCTGTGGACTAGATGCCATGGGCGGGTCTCACGCCGTTTCGGAGAGCACGGTGCGATGAAG
>WHTL01000325.1 GCA_009377735.1 Acidimicrobiia bacterium | reverse complement strand
GAGTAGCTGAGGACACCACGGTCCCGCTCCTCGGGTGTGAGTCTGCTGATGGCGTTGTAGGCGCCACGGAACTTGAAGGCACCGACCCGCTGAAAGTTCTCACACTTGGCCACCACCTCACCACCAACAAGTGAGTCGAGATGCCGGGATCGTTGGACAGGGGTGCGGTTGGCGACACCGGAGAGAACCCGGGCGGCTTCCGCGACGTCGTCGAAGTCGGGCAGGGTGTCGGATGTTGTCGGCTCACTCATAGAATCGCATTGTGGTCACCCAGAGGCGACGGTACGGCGCGGGTCAGCTCGAGGACCCTGAAGTCGCCCAGGCCACGGGGATGGAGGAGCGCCTCCACCTCGGTGCGCCGCGTCCTCAGAACCATCCGCTCCATCTCGTCCTTTCCGGCGAGAGCCAACTCTTCCCTCCTCATGAGGGAAAGACGGTCCCGAAGCCCCAAAGCGGTCAGGAAGTCGTCCTGGCGCCAGAGTGCGCTCTCGAATCCGAGCTCCCCGGCGATGCGCTCCGCGGCGGTGAAGTTGACATCGGCCGTGATGTCGGTGGCGCCGGGCTCGTCTAGGGGATGTGGCCCCAAATGGTGGGCGCGGTAGGTGCGCAATGTCCCGTCGGCCCTCCTGGGGAGGAGGTTCTCGGCGGTGTCGCCGTAGTCGATGAGGAGGATCGCTCCCTCCGTCAGCCGATCCGAGATCTTCGCCAACCACTCCCCTACCTCAAGCTGAGCCTCGACCCACCCCCCGTCGGGAACCTCGCCGACATAGCGGTCGAGCCAGTCGACCACCTCGGAGCGCGCGTCGGCATCGACTAGCTCCAGACTCCCGTCCACAATCCCGACCCACCGCTCCCGCCAGACACCGTCGATACGCTGCGCCATCGCCATCGGGAGGTTGTCGAGTAGCTCGTTGGCCACAACCACCCCACGAAACCTAGACGGCAGATCCGTCAGGTCCGAGAGCACCGAAAGACCGGTGATCTCACCCAACTTCTCCCTGGCCGCGGGCGATACCTCCACCGCCATGCCATCCAGCCCGGTCTGGGCTAATAACGGCTTGATCAATGACCCCGACCCCGCGCCTGCCTCCACCACCATAAAGGGGTCGCCACAGGATTCGTGGAGTGCCCTCACATAGACCGAGATCGTCTCCCCAAACAGCGGGCTCACCTCGGGACTTGTCATGAAATCGCCGGTTCGATCCGAGCGGAGCTTCCCCGTGGTGAAGAATCCTTCCTCGCCATAGAGGGCCAACTCCATGAAACGCTCAAAAGGAACAGGTCCCTCCTCGGCAACGACGTCGGCAATCATCCCCCCGGAGGTTATCGGACCGGCGTCGGACTTCTGAGCCAGCGTTGTTATGAATCCGGGTGTGCCGCAACGGGCGACGATCACAGACTCCGAGATGTTGGTAGCCGTGCAGATGCCGTGGTGGTGGGTGGAAAGCGGGATTGTGCTGCAAGCGATCCCTCGAGCAACACACGCGACCAGGTAAGACACCCACCCAAAGGCACCCTGAATCCGACACTCACCCCACCAAGGCAGACAGGCATCGAGTCGCGTGGGCTGAGGAAGGACGGCCCGACCACGCTATCGGTGAGGCCGAGGCCGCCGTGGGGGGTCTTGGGGGCAGAGCCAGAGCCCCCCAGAGATTACCTGACCATGGGCGAAGCCCGCCGCCAAGCAGTACCGTCGGTGGGATGCGAATCCTCTTCGTCTCTTCAGAGGTTGTGCCTTTCGCCAAGACGGGTGGGCTCGCCGATGTGACGGGTGCCCTCGCCGTCGCCCTGACCAAACTCGGCCACGACGTCCGGGTGGTCATGCCCAATTACGGCCACGCGGGCGCCGACGGTCATCGACATCAGAAGATGGAGATCGACGAGATCGAGATCCCCTTGGGAACCTGGAGTGCCGGTGTCGGGTTCTACCGGAACGAATTAGACGGAGGGATTCCCGTCTATCTGGTCGACCATCCGCCCTCGTATCACCGGGGGGCCCTGTACACCGATGATTCCGATGAGCACGCCCGGTTCATCATCTTGCAACGGGCCGCTCTCAGTCTCACCGAGAGGCTGGGCTGGATCCCCGAGGTCATCCACTGCCACGACTGGCAGACCGCCCTGATCCCGCTCTACCTCGGAGCCGGGGACTACCCCCAACTCGAGGGTGTGCCCACCGTGCTCACCATCCACAACCTCGGATATCAGGGGGTGTTTGGATCACACATCAGAGATGACTTGGGTCTGGGCGTCAACTCCTATCTTCTTCACCAGGATGACCTGGCCCGCGACAACATCAACTTCCTCAAGCACGGTGCGATGTACGCCGACATGATCACCACGGTGAGCCCGACATATGCCGAGGAGATAACCACACCGCAGTATGGTTGCGGGCTGGATGATCTCCTCCGGCTTCGTCGCGACGAGTTGGTGGGGATTCTCAACGGGATAGACACCGACAATTGGAACCCCCGAACGGACCCTCATCTCAGCTACCGCTACTCGGCCAAGAGTCTATGGCGCAAGGAGAAATTCAAGCATGACTTTCTCGATTCAATCGGGGTTCGCTACGAGGAGGGCGTGACGGTGGTGGGGGTGGTCTCCCGTCTCGTCTGGCAAAAGGGAATAGATGTGGCGGTCGATGCAATGGGTGGTCTTCTCGAGGATCATCCCGAGCTTCGCTTCGTGGCACTCGGATCGGGAGACAAGGCGGTCGAGGACGGGCTCCGATGGCTGGCGTGGCGTTTCGCCGACCAGGTATCCTTCACGTCCGGTTATGACATAGCCCTGTCACATCGTATAGAAGCCGGATCGGACCTGTTCCTGATGCCATCTCGTTACGAGCCGTGCGGTCTCAACCAGATGTACAGCCTCGCCTACGGAACCGCCCCGCTGGTCCGTCGGACCGGTGGTCTGGCCGACACCGTCACCACCTTCGATCAGGGTGATGGAAACGGGGTGGTGTTCGAAGACACCGATAGCAACGCCGTCCGCTGGGCAGTAGAGACGGCGCTCGCCATTCGTGGCGACAAGACCGCTTGGAAGACTCTGCAAATCAACGCCATGGGCGCAGACAACTCCTGGGCGAATCGCGCCTCCGACTATGAGGCCGTCTACCAGCGGCTCGCCGACTGACACTGAGAATGCCACGATTCACCACCATTGGTCTGTTCGCTGTACTCATCGTCTGTTTCGTGATCCTGTTCGCGGTGCGTATCCCCAACCCCGACCCGAATGTTTCCGCCATAGGCACATCGGAAGATGGCGCGACCACAACCGCTACGAGCAGCACAACATCAACTTCAACGACCAGCACAACCACGATGCCAACGACGACAACCACCACACTTCCCACTAGTTGCGCCCAGGCCAAGCCGGACAAGGCCGCCAAGCCAACCAGGGAGTTCATCAGGGCGCCGGGCAAACAGGCTGTCGCGGAAAGAGGGCTGCAACATCGCACCTATGTCGTCGAGATCGAAAAGGGCCTCAACCTGGATCCACGCTGCATGGGCACCACCGTGCATCGCATCCTGAACAACAAGAAGGGATGGCCCAGCCGGGACTACTCCTTCGCACGCGGCGACGACGGGATCAAGGTCACTCTGGCCACGCCAGCAACTGTCGATCGTCTGTGTGCCCCGCTCAAGACCAACGGCAAATACTCGTGTTGGAATGGCGAACGGGCCATGATCAACGTGGATCGTTGGCTGACCGGTATTCCTGCCTACAAGAAGGACCTCGATCTGTATCGCGAGTATGTGGTCAATCACGAGGTGGGTCACGCCCTCGGGTTCTCCCATGTCAAATGCCCAGGAAAGGGAAAACCCGCCCCTCTGATGCAACAACAGACCATCTCCATGGACGGGTGTCGACCCAACCCCTGGCCCACCCCCAACGATCGTTGAGTGCAGTTGTTCCCCTACGGAGGAGAGCGAGATCTATTCGGGACTTTATGGGACCGGGCGAGACTGCTTTCGCCAAGGCGCTGAGCCTCTTCGACGAACCGGTCACGACCAGTATCAAGGCCGGAGGCACCTACGCAAGACTACCCGCCGAGATCCCAGCCAATGCCACCACGAGGCTTCCGGGAGACCTCCAATGCACCACACCGAACCCGATAGCGCACCCAACACGACAGAGAGACCGGGCTCACGCGGGGTGAGGTCGGACGGCCGCAGCCATGCGACTCGAGGAGTAGAGGCAGCCGTAGGGGGTCGGGGGGACGGAGTCCCCCAGATCAACATGAGAAACTTCTAATCTTGTTCTCATGATGCGCTCACGGGTCATCTGGAGAATGGGAGTGTGGTTATACATCCGCGTACACAAGCACTTCATGATCCAGAGCTCCCCGAGCTGACCGAACTGCTCAGAACGGAGCACCCCAAACCGCTGGAGGCTATTGTCTCCGCAACGGGAGGGGACCTCATGACGGCCACTCCCATACAG
>WHTL01000302.1 GCA_009377735.1 Acidimicrobiia bacterium | reverse complement strand
GCCTGCTCTCATCTCGGCTGGTGAGGTGACCGCTGCGGACCTGAGTGGCATTTTCTCGGGTTTTAAAGGGTTTCGGATGGCCAAGAGTGCCCTGGAGATGGCATTCCTCGACGCCGAACTCCGTGGGAGCGGTGTCTCCCTAAAGGAGCATCTTGGTGGGGTGCGCGACTCGGTCCCGGTCGGGGTCTCCGTTGGCATCTTCGACGGCATTCCTGGACTGCTCGACGCCGTGGACGGCTATCTCGCCGACGGGTATCTGCGGGTCAAGCTCAAGATCGAGCCGGGATGGGACGTGGCGATGGTCGACGAGGTTCGCTCCCATGTGGGTGATGACGTTGGTCTGCAGGTGGATGCCAACACCGCATACGACCGCGGAGACATCGACCACCTGGTGGCTCTCGACGATTTTGGACTGATACTGGTGGAGCAGCCCTTCGCCGCCGACGACCTCGTCGGTCATGCCCAACTCGCAGCGAAGATCGATACACCCGTCTGTCTCGACGAATCGATCACTTCGAGACGGGTCACGGCCGATGCCTTAGATCTCGGAGCGTCGGACATCATCAACATCAAGGCGGGTCGGGTGGGAGGCTACCTGGAGGCAAAACGGATACACGATCTCTGTGAAGAGCGTGGAGTTCCAGTGTGGTGTGGAGGAATGTTGGAGACAGGGCTGGGCAGGGCGGCCAACCTGGCTTTGGCCTCACTACCCAACTTCACTCTCCCCGGGGACATCTCGGCGTCATCCCGCTACTACCACCACGACCTCACCCCACCCTTTGAGGTAGAGAACGGCCACATGAGAGTCCCAGTTGGCCCGGGCCTAGGCGTGGAACCAGACCCCGATCTCCTCAAAGAGGTAACCACCAAGGTCATGAAATCTAAGTAGGCGATATTTGGACCGGGTGTGCCGCAGTAGGCGACGACCACAGGCTTCCAGACCGTGGGTGGTAGTGCAGATGCCGTTGTGGTAGGTGGGAAACCTCGGGCGAGGCAAGTAATCCACCGGCGAGTTCCGCGGCTATGCAAGACGTCAGGTGAGACGTACATCGAACCCGACGGCCACCCAGACACGACAGACAGGCATGGAGTCGCGGAGTTGAGGTCGGACGGCCCCGACCACGCGACCAGCAAGGAAGAGGCAGCCGTAGGGGGTCTGGGGGACGGAGTCCCCCAGAAATAACAGCCGTTCCCAACAAGCCCAGGTCAGATTGGCCGGTAGTCGCGACTCAATCACGTCGCGGAGTTGGCCCCCTCGACCCGCCGGCTTCGCCGTCGGCCCACTACTAAGAGATGACCTGGTCCGGATTGGCCATTGGGTTGGCGGCCACGCAACGCCACCATGATTCACCATTTACCGTGGCCTCTGACACACCCGCGGGGCGTTCCCTGCCGTCTCTGGCGCACCACACCACCAGGCCCGCCTGGTTACCTGCCAGGTGCACTAGATCGGGGTCGGCTTCTATCCGCTCCACCAAGTTGTCGGCCAACCCCATGCAGTGATCCACCAGATTGGCTATACCGTCGTCTCCAACCGAGAGCATGGTCGCCGCCAGAGCTGCCGCTGCCCCCACACCGTGCGATCCCAGGACGCCCACGTTTGGCGTCGCCAGATAGGCGCCGCCAGTGGAGATCGCATCGTGGGCGGTGTCGACATCTCGGAAAAGGATCGCTGCCGATTCCTTGGGCTGGAATAGCCACTTGTGGCCGGATACGGCCACGGAGTCCGCGGTTTCGATACCGTCGAGGACGTGGGCGTTTGCGGTGCTCCAGCGAAGCGGACCAGCCCAGGCGGCATCAACGTGACGCCAAAGGGCGTCGCTCCCCACGCTGAGGGGGTCGATCGACCCGGTGGCTGTGGAGCCCGCGGTCAGGACCAGCACCGAATTGGAGAGGTCGCCCAGGTCATCGGGTTCGAGAGCGCCCACGGGCGTGGTGGCGACGGAATGAAAATCCATCCCGAGGATTCGCGCCGCCTTCGGCACCGAAAGATGGGCCATGTCGGATGCCACCACTGTCGACGCACCGGTGATCTCCCGAGCCGCCCAGATGGCGGTCAGATTCGCCAGCGTGGAACCGGGTGTGAGATGGCCTCCGCTCATACCAAAGCGGGGTGTGATCCGATCTACCACCCACGTCTCTAGTACCCGTCCAGCCTGACCGGTGGCCTCGTGAAGAAGGTTCTGGTTGCTCGACGCTGCCAAGGCGGCGCTGACCCACGTCGGCCATGGAGTGGGTGGGTCCATGTGAGCCATCGAGGTCGGATCGTCGAGACCGGGTCCGACGGCGATCACGAACCCGGCCACGATCCGGAGCGCCTCTTCGGTCCCGAGGCCCCGGGGTGGCACGGTTCCGGGAAGGGCTGGTTGCTCCGTCTCGGAGAGTAAGTCGGTTAGGGCACGCCCCACGGCGGTCAGATCGGGGTGGAAGAAGCTCGGATCTATGCCAGACACGGGTGGCTCACTCCTGGACTCCCTCCATGGCCATCAGGTAACCCTTGGCTCGTTCGCCTAGCTCGTATCGGTCCACCAACCGCCGGAAGGCTTCGCCGTGGTCGGGCTCGGCTAGATGGGCCATCTCGTGAATGAGCACCGAATCGAGTACCCAGCCGGGCATCGCGGCCAGCCGGGTGGAGATGCGAATTCTGCCGATGGACGGCGAGCAGGAACCCCATCGTCTTTTCTGGCGTTCCGACCACTCGATCTCTGTGGGTGGCGCCAGACCGTATTTGGAGGCGAGGTCCTCACAGCGGGACATCAGGTCGATGCGGGTCGAGGTCAGTTTCCTCTTGGTCTTGGCCACCATGGTGTCGACCAACGCCGCTTCTTCGTCGGGGTGGAGACCGGCGGGTACCATCACACGAAGCCGACCCTCGGAGAGATAGGACTGGACGGTCCTCCGTCGGCGGGGGCTGCGGATGATGTCGACGGGCATCTCTGGAGGCGTATTGGGTGCCATCTCGTTCATGATGCTCTCACCGTATTAGGCGACGGTGACATTCCTTCCCGCATACCGTTATGGGAGAGGGACTATGGCTTCGATCTCCACTAGGTAGTCCGGACTAGCGAGGCTCTCCACGACCAGGAGGGTGTTGGCAGGGGGAGGGTCGGGGAAGAACGATCGACGGACCTCGCCCACCACATCGCGATAATCGAGACTGGTTAAAAAGACGGAGGTCTTGGCCACATTTGCCATGGTTCCCCCCGCGGCTTCCACGATTGCCTGGATGTTCTCCAGGATGGTCTGAGCCTGTGCCCCGGCGTCGCCCACGGCGACATTCCCCTCTGGGTCGATGCCAACCTGGCCAGCCAGATAGAGGGTCCGGCCCGACTCGACGATGATTCCGTGTGAGTAGTGAGCCTGAGGCGGAGCAACCCCGTTGACTGCGACCACCTCTCGTATTGGATCTGTCATTCCCATGCTTCCTTCGACGTGGCGGCATTGTACGTCGGCGGAAAGGGGTTAGTGCTCGTCGTTCCCCACAAAGGCGAGTGCCTCGATCTCGACCAGGGCGTCGGGTCGGCCGGGGGTCGCTTGGATCACTGTGATCGCGGTGGCGTGCTGCCCCCAAACCTCCTGGGCAGCGGCGAAGCCGGCATTTACGTCGCCACCAGGGACCATATAGATGGTGAGCTTGGCGACGTCGGTCTGGCTGGCACCGGCCGATTCCAATACGGTGATCAGGTTGCGAAAGGCCTGGACGGTTTGCTCCCCCAGGTCATCGCTGACGATGTTTCCCTGGGCGTCGACTCCATTCTGGCCACCAACGACCAGCAGTCTGCCCTCTCCGTCGAGGAGTACTCCCTGTGAGAACGCGGGGTTGCTGTGCATCGACTCGGGATTTAGGTGGGTGATGGTCATGAGGCTCCCTTTCTGGATCGTCGGCTGGAACGGTGGTCCCCCATAGAGCGATCGACCGACGACACCGGAGGTGCCGTCGGTCCCGCCCGACGCTTCCCCTTCGTCGTTGACTCCCCTCAGTCCTACGACTTTCCCTTCTGGAGCGTCATTGACGGTATTACGCCCAAAGTGTCCAAACCGTTCCCCGAACTTGGTGTTTTTTCTCCGGGCCGAACTTTGGGCTGGGGAAGTCGCTGGGCGGCTGTGGGAACCCTGGGTTCGTGGCGTCGGTGGTCCGGGCTGAACTTTGGGCTGGGGAAGTCGCTGGGCGGCTGTGGGAACCCAGGGTTGGGGGCGTCGAGCACCGCGTCACCGCGGTCCTAGGGTTACAAGGATCAGCGAGGAGGAAGACCAGAGTGACAGCAACCGACCCATCCCCAACGGCACATATCGGTGTCATCGGGCTGGCTGTCATGGGTCAGAACCTAGTGCTCAACCTAGCTGACCACGGTTACACGGTCGCGGTCTACAACCGCACCACCTCAGTTATGGAGGAGTTTGTCGAAGGCCCGGCGAAGGACTTCTCCGTCATCGGGAGCGAAGGCCTCGAAGAGTTCGTCTCCCAACTCATCCAGCCCCGCAAGGTTCTCCTCATGGTGCAAGCCGGGGCCGCGGTCGACGCGGTGCTCGACCAACTCGGAGAGGTCCTCGATGGCGGCGACATCGTCATCGACGGCGGTAACTCCCGGTTCACCGACACCGAGCGTCGGGTTGAGAAGGCCGCCGAGTTCGGTCTCCGTTATATAGGGGCGGGGATCTCCGGGGGCGAGGAAGGCGCACGGTATGGGCCCTCCATCATGCCCGGTGGCGACACGGAGGCGTGGGCCGAGGTTGGTCCGATCCTTCAGGCGATCGCGGCGAAAACCCCCGACGGCACCCCATGTTGTGATTGGCTCGGCTCCGGTGGCTCCGGGCACTTCGTGAAGATGGTTCACAACGGAATCGAGTACGGGGACATGCAGGTCATCGCCGAGGC
>WHTL01000005.1 GCA_009377735.1 Acidimicrobiia bacterium | reverse complement strand
GCTCGCGCCACCTGCTCACCACCCAACCTCGTCGCTCTCTGAGCAACTTCTGGAGGAGGAGCTGGCTCACATTCCCACCCCGGTTGTAACGGACATCCACGACGAGCCCCTCGTGGTCGATCTCGGTGCTCAGACCGCGGTGAAACTCCCCGAAGCCCCAGAGTTGCATATCAGGAATGTGGATGTAGCCAACCCTGCCGTCGGTAGATTCGGCGACATAACGGTGGTTCTTCGTCACCCAGTCCCGGTAGCGGAGCATCTGCTCCGACTTCAAGGTGCGGGTAACGACGCGGTGGGGTCGGCGTCGACCCCGACGAATGGTGAGGGTCACGGCGCGTCCACCCTTGTCGACAAGTGCCTTCCCCGTTGGGTTCGACTGATTCACTTCCATGCCGTCGATGGAGACGATCCGATCCCCTAGCTCGATGTCGACCCCTGGATCGGCAAGGGGCGAGGACACATCAGGATTCCACGGGTCACCGTCCAGGAACCCCGTTACCTTCCATCCAGTTGCCATGGGCTCCAGGCGGGCTCCGAGATGACCCACGGGATAGCTGGGGACAGGCAGATAGTCGCCACCCATCTCGTAGGCATGAGAGGTACCCAACTCTCCCTGCATCTCCCACAACAGGTCGCTCAACTCCGACCTCGTGGTGACTCGGTCGACCAGGGGCAGATACTCATGAACCGCTCTCCAATCGACACCTGCCATCTCCGGGAACCAAAAATGATCCCGTTGCAGCCGCCAGGCCTCGGAGAACATCTGGCGCCACTCCCCCGGCTGGTCGATCTCCACCCTGATGCGGTCTATGTCGACCCAACCGGACTGCCGACCTGTCCCCGAATCGTTGCCACCGTCGGCCTTCCAACCCGCCTGTACGACCCTCACCTTCGACTTCGCCCGGATCTGGATGGTGCGGCCACCAGATGTCGCCGCCACATCGGAGACACCGTCCATCACGGTCTCTATCTTCTCTGTGTTGAAATCCCATGCTTGGAGTCGACCCCTCGGCGGGAGTTCCTCATCATCTCCCGCGGGCACCGGCTCTTCGACGGGAACGACTACAGAGAACACCCGGTCCTTTGCGCCCACCACCCGTCGGTATCTCCCCGGTGGAAGAGGGAAGGCCACAATCCGTTGGGCGATACCGTCAGTATCGATCTCGAGGTCCCCCACAGAATCACCGACGTCTGCTTTCGTGTTCCTGTTGGTGTCGGTCTTGTCATTCGGAGCCCCCGGCGGGCGGGGAGAACGCTGCACCGGGTCGAATGGAGAAACAAGGTCGGGCCGAAGTGTCACCAGGTGCGGTCTCACTCCCGTCGGGAATCCGTAGTCGTGAAAGTGGGTATCGGCGACAGGATTGAAATCCCGACTCGACAGGAAATAGAGATACCGTCCATCTGGATCGAATGACGGACCCCAATCGTGGAACACCGAGTCCGTTATCTGGACGGGTTCCGATTCGAGGTCCCGGGTATCGAAGAGGAAAAGGGAGGAGGACAACGCGGAGACCGCCTTGGAATAGGCCAACCAGTGGCCATCTCCCGACCATGTCGTGCCCGCAATCCAGGAATGGCTACTGGCGTCTACCTCACGAACGGAACCATCTTCCAGGTCTACCAGGAGAACCTGGTGGCGATTATTGGTTATCACCACTCTCGGGAGACCCGCCGGAGCGGGATCCATGGTGCGTATCCGACCCAGATCCCCCTCGACAATGTCACTCGCCCCGTCGGGGTGGTCGATGATGATGGCATCCTCACCCATGGAATCGGTGATGGAAACCAGGCGCTCTCCGTCCGCGAGCCATACCGGGAGACGACGACGTTCGTCCGCTTCCTGGCGATGGTGTCGTACCGCCCCCTCCCACAAGGGCATGGTTGCCACCTCTCCCCTCACCGACGCTGCCAGGGAATGACCCTGCGGATGGAGGGCGGTCTCGGCGAGATACTTCCCCGGCAGGATGAAACGCCGCTCCAGGCTCGCCCGGGAGGTCCGCATGACCACATCGATGCGGCCGCCATCTCCGGTCTCGGGGTCCACGAGCCACACATCGGCACCACAGGTGTAGACGATGTGATGACCATCGGTCGACGCCATCCGGACATAGAAGTCCTCATGATCCGTCAGGGTGGTGAGATCCTTACCCTCGGTGTCAACCGAATAGATGTTTCCATGCCCCTCGTGGTCGGAGATAAAGAAGATCCGGTCGCCGATCCACATGGGGTCGGCGAGATTCCCTTGGAGATCGATAAGCCGCCCGAATCCCCCCTTCTCTTCATCCCCTATCCACAGATTTCCCGCCCTGCCACCGCGATACCGCTTCCAACGGGCCGGATCGTCGGAGTGGCGGCCCAGTACCATTCCCGTGCCTCCCGGCTGGCGGGCCACCGCCTCTGCGGGACCCCAGGGAAGACCGACGGGTGTCCCTCCCTCGGCGCCGACGGTCCAGAGGCGCCGGTCCTTGACGAAGGCCAAATCCGCATTCGAAGAGAACACCACGGTGTCCGGGTCGAGCCAGCCGACCACCCGGGAATCCGCACCCTGATAGGTGAGGCGGATGGGGCGTCCACCCTCGGTGGCGACCACATAGACCTCGGTGACACCCTCGTGTACTCCCGTGTAGGCGATTTCGGAACCATCAGGAGACAGACACGGATAGGAAACCGGTCCCGGATTGGTGACGAGGCGCGAGGCAATCCCACCTTCCCTGGGAACAGTCCAAAGGTCGTCCTCGGCGACGAATACGACCAGGTCCGAGTGGATGGAGGGATAGCGGTTGTAGCCCGAGGACAAGGTATCAGCCCTCGACGAGCCCGTTCTCGGTCAACCAGTCGGTGGCAATGGCGTCGGCGTCCTGACGTTCGATGTCGAAGAGGCGGTTCATCTCGGTGAGCGCCTCGGTGGTGAGAGCAGCACTTACCTCGTCCACGATCGACCGGAAGTCCTCGCCACCCGCCTCGGCAAGCTCGCTGGAGACGACAGGTACAACGTTGTCGGCGGCGAGCATGTTCTGGTCGTCCTCGAGCAGAACCCAGCCCTGCTCAGCGATCACACCATTCGTGGAAAAGAGAACGGCGACATTGATCTCGCCGGCCTCAAGAGCCTGAACAGTGACAGCACCGGCATCGAGCGAACGGAAACTCGCGGAGAGATCCACCCCGTAGACGTCCTGGAGCCCCGGCATGCAAAACGGATTCGTCTCACAGTCCGGGGGGCCACCCAAGGTGATCTGACCTTCGTCCCCGGCCAGATCGGACAAGCTGGTGAGACCCAACTCCTCCGAAGTCTCCTGGGTAACCACGAAGGCATTGGTGTCGATCGCATCACTCGGCGTGAAGGCGACCAAACCCAGATCGTCGAGATAACCCTGCAGAATCTCTGTCGTCTCCGCGGCATCTCCCGTTGCTTCTGCAACGTCGGGGCCGTTGATGAACTCCAACATCGAGGCGGCATACTCCGGTGCGAAGTTGATGTCGTCACCCTCGAAAGCCCCCATCTGGATATCACGGAAACCACCAAGCGCCTGCTGGGAGACCGAATACCCACTGTCCACCAGTACCTGACCATAAATTTCACCGAGGATGGCACTTTCACCGAAATCTTGGGCGCCGATAACGACCTCAGGCACCTCCGCTGCGGACGTGGCCGTGGTGTCCGAAGCTCCAGTATCGGCTGAGGCCGTGGTGCCCGACGGCTCCGCGCCGCCACAGGCCGCGACGAAGAGAGCCAATGCGACGAGGATCGCCCCTGTGGTCTTCCAGTTTCTCTTCCCCATGGTTCCTCTCCTTGTGTGAGATAGGAATGGAGCCAATCGGCTCCGTCACATACAACCTAGAAGGTTTGGAAATATTCCGTTAAAGACCGCAGGGAAGCTGTGATTTCCCGGGGCTCCGCCCCCACACCCCCACGGCTGCCTCCGTCTCAGCTCTCGCGTGCTCGGGAATCACGAGCCCAGCCGTCGCACTGGTGGGTCGCCCAGCCAGCGGGCCAGTAGTTGGCTAGCGTATAGTCAACGCACGAGAGAAGGCAGGGTGGACGAATCCGCGAACGCGCTGAAGCAGGCGCAGGAGGCACACGCGAGACGAGATTGGCCCACTGCCGCCACCTACTACAGCACTGTCGCGGCTGACCAGTTCACTGCCGACGACTTCTCCGCCTACTTCTACTCCGTCTGGTGGCTCGGCCGTTCCGACGACGCCCTGCGTCTGGGTGCTGCCGCATTCGACGCCCTCCGGATTGACTCTCAGCTAGCCGAAGCTGCGAAGGTTGCCTGCCTAATCGCCCTGCTCCACATATCGCGGGGGGACAAGGCGCTGGCCTTCGGCTGGGCTGGCCGAGCCGGACGTGCACTGGAGGGCATCCCGGAGAACCCGGGGCACGGGTACCTCAGTTTTCTTATCGGGGTGCAGATGAAGCTTATGACGGGCGAACCGGCCGCAGCGGTTGACGCAGCTCGCCAAGTGCAGAACATCGGCCGCGAGTTCGGCGACCCCGACCTAGTAGCCGCAGGCCTCTACGGCCAGGGTCACGGCATGATCAAGTTGGGCCAGGTGCCTGACGGCTTGGGGCTGCTCGACGAGTCGATGGTGAGTGTCCTGGACGGCCGGGCCGCCACCGTGGCTGCGGGCGCCCTCTACTGTTGGAACATCGCGGCCTGCCACGAGGTTGCCGAGCTTGGCCGAATGACTCGGTGGACCGAGCTGGCCGAGCGGTGGTTGGCTTCTCAGACCGCGGCGTTTTGGTATGGCGGGATCTGCCGGGTCTACCGAGCGGAGCTGCAGCTACTGCGGGGCGAATGGGAGGATGCCGAGCGTGGGGCACGGCAGATCGCCGTGGAGTTCGACGGGAACATGGTCCGGTACGCCGCGGCGGCATGGTATGTCGTTGGTGAGGTGCGCCGGTTACGCGGCGACCCAACCGCCGCCGATGCCTACCACCAAGCGCATGCCCGAGGGCATGATCCGCAACCAGGACGGGCACTGCTGATGCTCCAGCGGGGCGATGCCGAGGGTGCAGCGACGTCAGTACGCACCGCTCTGGCGGCGGCCGGTACCGACCCCTTGCGACGGGCCCCGATCTGTGCGGCGGCGGTCGAGATCGCACTCGCCGCGGAACGATTGGATCTCGCGGCCGAGGCCGAGTCCGAGTTGGCAGAGACGGCAGCGACCTACGGCACCTCGGGTCTGGAGGCGATGGCGACCACCGCTCGCGGTGCCTTATTGCTGACAGAGGGTCGTGCTGAGGAGGCCCTCGCCGTGCTGCGCGACGGATGTCGACACTGGCTCGACTTGGGCGCAGAATACGACGCCGCCCGCACCTGCCGGTGGCTCGCTAAGGCCTACCGGGCGCTGGGTGACGAGGCGTCGGCCGCCGCGGAAGACGCGAGAGCGGACGAAACCCACGAGCGGCTGAAGACGCAGCAGTCCGAACCGGAGATCTCCGACGTGCTCACCGGGCGCGAATGCGAGGTGCTGGCGTTGGTAGCCGAGGGCCGCTCCAATCGCCAGATCGGTGAGGATCTGTTCATCAGCGACCGCACCGTCGCCCGCCACTTGACCAACATCTTCCACAAGCTCGGTGTCGCCAACCGCACCGAGGCTGCCCGCTACGCGGTCGATCACGGAATCACGACCTCCAGCTGAGAATGACGCGACTACGCAAAACCACGTAGACCCATCCGCGGCAACTTGGCCAGTTTGGCCGATGCGGAGCCCGCGACACGCACCGTACCTTCTCGGTAGATCACCGAACCTAGGAGGAACCATGACGGTGAAATCGAAGCACACTGATACGGCTGCTATTAGGGAGGAGTCGAAAGCCACCCCGATGGCAAGGGAGTTTCGCGACCCGACCACCCGGGTCAAAGTCTCCGACAGGGATGAGCTCGACGTGTGGGTCATGGGCGAAGGGACACCAATCGTGTTCGTCCACGGCGCAATGACTCGCGACTTGCTCACACCCCTCATAGACGAGCTTGCCAACAAGGGCCGCTACCAGCTAATCCACTATGGTCGCCGTGGTCACGGAGGCCGTGGGCTGCCTGGTGAGGCGACCGACATTCCCGGGCAGGCGAGGGACGTCGTCACGGTCCTCGATGCGCTGAGGATCGACCGGGCCCATGTCGCTGGACATTCCATTGGTGCCATGATCACCTTGGAACTGGCGATGCGTGTGCCCCATCGTCTTCGGTCAGCCATACTGCTCGAGCACGGGTTCTTTGCACAGGTACGCACTGAGGCTTCAAAGCAGGTCCTCAAGGAGGGTGACGTGCTGTGGCCGCAACTCATCGAGATGTATATGAGCGGCGAAACCGAACGCGCCGCCACGACGGTCTGGGATGTCACCTCTGGCATCGAGGGCTCGAGAGAGCTCATCGAGCCGGTGTTACCTGCGAACACGCTGGCGCTCGCTGCACGAGACCTCAACACCTTCCTCCAGGTCGAGCTGGCACACCTCGGATCGTGGATGGTCGATCCGGTGACGGTCCAGGAGATCACGACGCCCATCGCGTGGGTTAGCTGGGCTGACACCGCTCCACTCTTCCGGGAGAGTGGCACCATCCTCCGGGAATGGCTTCCCAACACCGATGCGATCGAGATCGTTCGTGCACAGAGCCACTACTTCCCGACCCTGAATCCTACCGAGACGGCCACGGCCCTCGACGAGTGGTTGCAGACCCTGGGTTCCAGCGGCTAAGCCAAGTTCTTTCAGTGAACACATCGCCCTGGACGAGGAACTCAGTGTCTTCTTCGAGGGCGGTGAGGGCCTCATCGAGGCTACCGGGGACTGAAGGCACCTGGTCTAGCCGTGGGCCACCGGGGATTCCCCGGTCTATTTGAGTGTTGTCTCACGCGGTGACGGAGGAGAAGCGGTCTGCTTTCTGCTCGCCCGGGAGGAATCGTTCTCCCATTGCGAAGGCGCCGTCTATGAGTAGGGCGAGCAGGGCCACAGCGAGGGCGCCCACCACGATCTGAGCATCATCGCCCTGGGCGAACCCGTCGATTAGATACCTGCCCAGTCCACCCCAACCGACCACTGCGCCGAGTGTTGCCGTGGCAGCGACCTGGACGGCGGAAACGCGGATTCCGGTCCAGATAAGTGGCATGGCGAGTGGTATCTCGATCTGGGTGAGCACCTGACCGCCTTTCAAGCCCATCCCTCGCGCAGCCTCGACAACATCGGAGCGGACCCGGAGCACTCCCGTGTACGTGTTGGTGAAGATTGGTGGCATTGCCAGGGCGACGAGGGCGACGAAGGTTGGCCAGAACCCGAGCCCCCAGCCCAGGGCGATACTGATGGGTAGGGCGAGCCCAATGATGCCGAAGGCGGGGATGGCCCGTCCCATGTTGACAAGACTGGTAGCGAGGAACTCGGCACGACGATGATGCGCCAAATAGAGGGCGAGCGGCAGGATGAGGACGGCGGCGAGAAGTGTGGCCGCAAGGGAGATCCAGAGATGGTCGAGGGCCCGATTGATGAGCCCGGCTTCACCAATCCAGTTGGCACGATCAGAGAGATACCCCGAAATCTCCGAGAGGAGACCGCTCATACCGCCACCTTCCGAGACCATGGCGCCACCCGTTCTCCCACCCGCACCAGTAGGTAATCGAGGAGCACTGCCAGAAGAACCGAGAGGACCGTGCCCACCAGGATCTCGGTGAGGAACCTCCGAGATATCCCACGCTCGATGAAAACCCCGTATCCACCCTGACCGATGAGACTGGTGATCGTCACCAGACCGATCGTCGTGACGGTGGCGATCCTGACTCCGGCAATGATCACGGGAAGGGCGAGTGGGACCTCGATCTGCCAGAGAAGCTCCCGTCGCTCGTACCCCATCCCCCTGGCAGCCTCGACGACATCGGCAGGGACCCCGTCGATACCGGTCACGATGTTTCTCACCAGGATGAGAAGGGTGTAGATGACAAGCCCGATCTGGGCGGTGAGAAGAGACGGTCCGGTGAAGGGGACGAGAAAGGCGAACAGACCAAGGCTGGGGATGGTGTAGAGGACGCCGCTCAGCCAGGTGATCGGTTTGTAGGTCACCCGCCATCGGAGCGCCACCAGCGACAATCCGACCGAGAGCAGGAACCCGAATGCCACCGCAATCCCGGTGAGGGTCAGGTGCTCGATCGTGCGCTCCCACATCTCGTCTACATGCCCCACGATCCAGGACCAATCGATGGTCACATCAACGACCTGGCCCAGGATCTGGATCACTGCTCCACCTCTCCTGCAATGGTGTCCAGCCCCGCCATGCCCTGGTACACGCCGTTCTCAACGACCACGGCAACACGCGAACGGGTCATGACAACGGCATTGAGGGCGCTCCGCAAGGAACTTTCCGGTCCCAGTTCCACCCAGAAGTCGTGAGGTTCGAGGTCGGAGAGCGAACCCTGATCGATATCGTTATCCCAGACCCATCCCAACAGCTTGTCGCCATCGAGCAACACCACCCAATCGGTCCCATACTCGGCCATCGCCTTCTCGGCGCCGATCTTGCCATCGGAAAGATCGACCACTGGCCCTCTGACGAGGTCAATGGAGCTGACCGCCCTGAGCCCGAGACGTTTCAGACCTCGCTCCCCCCCGATGAAATCGGCAACGAAGTCATTCGCCGGCGACGCCAGGATCTCCTCGGGTGTGTCAAACTGCTCCAACACACCCCCAACATTGAGGATTGCGATCCTGTCGCCCATCCGAAGCGCCTCGTCTATGTCGTGGGTCACGAAGACGACGGTCTTGGCGAGCTCCTCCTGGAGCCGAAGGAACTCCTCTTGGAGTTGGGCGCGGACGACGGGGTCGACCGCACCGAATGGCTCGTCCATCAATAACACCGGAGGATCCGCTGCCAGCGCACGAGCAACCCCGACTCGTTGTTGCTGCCCGCCTGACAACTCGGACGGATAACGTGGAAGCATCGCCGGATCGAGACCTACCCGCCCGACCAGATCATGAACCCGGGATTCGATATCATCCTTGGCCCAGCCCAGAAGTTGGGGCACCGTCGCGATGTTCTCGGCGATGGTGCGATGGGGGAAGAGCCCGATCTGTTGGATCACATAGCCAATTCCCCGTCGTAGGTCATGGGCAGGAACATCGGTAGCGGCCACACCATCGACCCAGATCTCACCGGACGTAGGTTCGATGATCCGATTGATCATCTTCAGAGTGGTGGTCTTTCCACATCCCGACGGCCCCACCAACACCACGAACTCACCCTGGTCGATGTCAAGGCTGAGACCGCCTACCGCGGGGTGCTCCATGCCGGGGAACACCTTGGTGACATCGACGACGGAGATCATGCTTTGAGACAAGGGCCCACCTACCGGGTCGGGTGAACAGAGGCTAGTCCGCTAAGAGGCGCGGTCGGATCTCGACGACATCCCATCGAGAACCAGACTACCCACCAGATTGCCCTGATCGTCGATAACGGGAAGCGGGTTCTCTCCCACCCAGCTCCCATTCTCGAACAGGTCATCGATGGCATCGTCCACACTCGCCGCGATGGGCTCCCCCATCACCGATTCCACGGTCGTACCGGGGGGTGCCGAAGCAAGGTCGGAACGGCGAACGACACCCACGAGGCGACTGTCATCGGCCACGGCAAGGACATCCTCGGGATGGAGGGCCAGAGCATCGGACGCCTCGCGGAGGGCGCCGACGAACACCGGGGAGTCCATATGCTGGAAAACCCGTGGTGGTGCCCGGCGGACAAGGACTTTGCCTCCGGGAGAACCGGACCGGAGCCGGGCACCCGCACCAAAGATCTGCCTGGTTAGAAAGGAGCCACCTGGTGCTCCGAAGACCAACAGGGACTCCCCTTCCAACACTTCACCGATGCGGCGAATCTTGTCGATCTCCACCACCGATGTCTCGAGCTGCGGCACAGCTTCGGAGGTGACGGCAATGGCGTTCTTGGCAGCTTCCAAATCGTCCCCAGTGCGATGGATGCTGATTATCTTCGCGGGGACGGCGAGACGCTCACCCAAGATGGCAGCGATTTCGGCTGCAAGAACACTGTGGGGACCCCCCGCCACCGTGGCGACCACCGACTCCACCGAGTCCGGCTCGAAATTCGTCGGAACAGCGGTGCTCACGAGATCAAAGCCAGTCAGCTTTCGCGCCACATGAAGGTCAGCTCGGTGATTCCGGCAATCCTCTGCTAGATCCCCTGATGCCTTGAGGGCCTGATCCCCCGCCAGAATCTCGGCAAGTTCGGCGCAACCGGCGCCACGGCTGTACACTACCCGTGGCCGAAACCTCATCGGTTGGGTCATTCCTTTAACTATGCCACAACCGTGGGACAAGGAGTGTCCGAATCTAACTCAGGTGTCGCTGCTACCTGCCCTGTGCGTTCCGTTACGGAAGTAAGGCTAAGGCCTGACGATATCGGGCGAAACCTTCGACGCGTCTGGCGAAATCGGCAGAACGGCGGAACTTCTCACCGATCTCGGCGTGGCTCTGACCCGCCTCTCGTAACGCAAGCACCCGACGCTCCACCGGTCGGAGAAGCTCATCGTCTTCCCTCGAGCCGTGCCCATTACGGGGGATCTCGGCATATGCGGCGATACGTGCCACATGGTCCGCACTTCTCTTGAGACGCCCAGCAATCTCCTCGTCGGTCTGACCTTCCTCCCGCATGGCAAGTACCCGACGTTCGATTGGTCTCAAGTGGGTCATATCGTCTCCCTTGTGCTTCCCCCAAATGTAGCGTGGTGGCGAATCCTATGACATATTCGTGAAGGTGGCCTCTTGATGGAGTTCGCAGATGTGATCGCGGGCCGTCGCATGGTTAGGGCGTATCGGCCCGATCCCATATCCGACGAGAGTCGGGAGCGGATCCTGACCTCAGGCTCGGCGACGCCAACCGCAGGCAACAGTCGCGGGATTTCTCTAGTTGCAGTGACCGATCGCCAGCGACGTGCCGAGATCGCAGTGGCGGCAGGCGAAGATGATTTCCACGCGCGAGGTTTTCCCCGCTGGCTCTCCATGGCACCCCTCCACATCATCCCCTGTGTTTCGCCCCAGGCGTATCGGGACCGATACTCCGAACCAGACAAGAGCCAGACCGAGTCCGATGCTTGGGACGTGCCCTACTGGTGGGTGGATGGTGGTGCCGCCCTGATGGCGATTCTCCTTGCCGCCGTCGATGAGGGTCTAGGCGCCGGGTTCCTCGGGGAACACGCCATCCCCGGTCTGCGTCGTGTTCTCGAAATCCCAGATGGCACACAGGCCATTGGTGTGATCACCGTTGGCCACCCCGACCCGGAAAGGGATCGGCAACCTGGATCGTTGGAACGCGGGAGGTCATCCCCCGAGATCCACCGAGACCGTTGGACCACAACTCCCGAGTTGGGACGGCGTTGAACAAAATATGTCACCATATGCACAACGACATTATTCAACACCGTCCCCTAGACAGGATCCTCGATCGTGGGTGTCGTTCCCTCCTCGTCCGGGAGGAGCACCTGCCCCAGGACTTCTCGGGCCCGATCCAGATCTTCGGCACGCACCACCACCTGGGGGCCATTTCGCCAGGAGAGCTCGGGGAGCATCCCACCGGCATCATCCTGACGGACCATGGCGACGATGCCGTGGGACTCGAGGCGTGCCCGCACCACCTCGGCCTCGGTCGAACTGGCGAAGGTTCCCAGGGGAACGAGATGACGGTCCTGACTCGTCATGGCTTCATGATACCGGGCAGGCGCGGATAGGAAGGAGGTCCTGACCTTGGCCGGGCGGTATGTCTCGCCGACGGCGCCTATTCGCGCCTGCCCGTCGACCACAATGGTGTGGTGATCACCTCATCGGCCAACCCCCGGATAGCCGCCGTCACCCGTCTCCGCAAAAGGCGTCATCGTGATCGCACCGGAACCTTCCTCATTGATAGTGGTCGAGAGATTGCCCGTGCCCATGCGTCGGGGGTGGAAATCGTCGAGATCTACGGCCCGCCAGATGCAGATCCCGGCCTCCGTTCTTTCCAGGCCGTGAGGGGCCCAGCCCTGGAAAAACTCACCTACGGAGAGCGGACCGACGGGCTGGTAGCCGTGGCCCGTACCCCAGACGTGTCGCTGGATCGGGTTCATCTTGGCCTTGCCCCGTTTCTGCTGGTGGCGATTGACATAGAGAAGCCAGGGAATCTTGGTGCGATCCTACGCACCGCCGATGCCGTGGGAGCCGATGCGGTGATTCTCAACGACGGGGGCACCGACCCGTGGAATCCCAACGTGATCCGGTCCTCCACCGGCGCAGTATTCACCATGACTGTCGCGGTGGCGACAGACGCCGCTATCCGCAATTGGCTGGATAAGCATTCAATCGACGCATTGACGACCTCACCGTCCGCCCCCGTGTCAATCTGGAACGCGACGATTCCCGACGGCGTCGCCGTGGTGGTGGGCGCCGAGGACAAGGGCCTCGGATCGGAGTGGCTCCACCACAGACGTTCCCCGGTGTCCATCCCGATGTGGGGGGCCGTCGATTCACTCAACACGTCGGTAGCAGCCGCCGTGGTCCTTTACGAGGTCGCTCGGCGTCGGCAGGGTTGATAGTGTGGATTCACCGGAAAATGTCGAAGTCGCTTGGGATTGGGATATCGAATCGGTCACAGAGTGCCCTCACGTCCGCCCAGTCGGTGTCGCCGAGCTCATAGCCCGTGTGAAACTCGACTAGTGCCTCGGGGGTGACGCATCGCACCGTGTAACCGGCGATGGTGCCCTCACCCTCGAGGGAACCTGCCGGATAACATTCGCCATTGTCGTCCTGCGGTCCATAGAGACCGCTTCCATCGGGGGCAATGGTGACAACATGGAAGTCGACCAGATGTCCGCCCGTATCAGCAAGCACGAAATTCCAGGGTCGGGCATCATCCTCCTCGTCCGGCTCGAAGTCGAGATGCGCCAGGACACCCACGGCGCCGGTCAGACATTTCTCTTCTATGACGACGTCGAGGTCGCGATGTCGCCTCGTCTGTACGCCCAGGTTGGCGTCCACGGCCCAGCCACCGTCGACCCAGACCGGTGCGCCCATCTGTTCCATCGATCCAAGAACATTGATCACATCGGTAGCGGACATCTCCGGGGAGTTATGTCGGCTCACCGATGTCCTCTTTCCATAGGGTCGGGTTGGCATCGATGAATCGCTCCATCAGATCGGCACAACGGGGATCGTCCCGTACCTCGACCTCGACACCCCGCGAACGCAGCAACTCCTCCTCGCCCACGAAGGTGCGGTTCTCCCCCACTACCACCCGCGGTATTTCGTAGAGGAGGATGGCTCCGGAGCACATCGCGCAGGGGCTGAGGGTGGTGTAGAGGACCGAGGATCGATAGACGGCGGCAGGTTGGCGGCCCGCATTGTTCAGCGCGTCCATCTCGGCGTGGAGAATGGGACTCTCCTGTTGGACCCTGCGGTTGCGGCCGGCGCCGATGACTGAGTCTTTGTGCACCAGGACACTCCCTATTGGTATGCCTCCCTGGGCGAACCCACCATCGGCCTCGGCGATGGCGGCATCCAGGAACCGCCCATCAATCGGCGACTGGGTCAATGCTTCGTCTCGTCGTCGTGGTCGGAGGAGACACTGGCATCTGGATAGTCGCCTTCGTAGAGATCGGGTTCGATGTAGATACGGTGCCGTCCCGGTATCGCCTCTCTGAGCCCGCGTTCGGCGTCATCGATCTCGTCGCTGAGACCGGCCACCGACAGGGAGCGATCGAATTCGATCTTTGCCGCGATCAGGATTTCCTCCGGCCCGAGGTGGAGAGTGCGAAGGTCGATCACCCGACGCACCGACGGGATCCCGGCAAGGGTGGCATCGATTTTCTTGCGATCCTGGACCGTGACCGATTCACCGATGAGAAGGCTCTTCATCTCGACCGTGAGGGTGAGGGCGATGATCACAAGCAGGGTCCCGATGGCCATGGTTCCCAGCGCATCCCACAATGGGTTGCCGGTGATTGCGGCAGCACCCACACCGATCAGGGCTAGGACCAGACCAATCATCGCCCCCGCATCCTCCAGGAGCACCACCGGTAGTTCTGGTGTCCTCGACGTCCGGATGAACTCGTACCAAGACCGGTCGCCCTTCACCTTTCGTGACTCCCCGATGGCGACCCCGAAGGAGTACCCCTCCAGAAAGATACCGAAAATCAGAACGCCGATTGCCCAACCCACGGAGGTGATTTCATGGGGATCAGCCAGCTTCTGATAGCCCTCGTAGAGGGCGAAGAGCCCACCCAAAGTGAACAGGACCAGGGAGACTACAAAGGCCCAGAAGTAGCGCTCCCGACCGTATCCGAACTGATGGATATCAGACGCGGCGCGCTGGGCTTTACGGCTACCGAGAAGCAAAAGTGCCTGATTGGTGGTGTCGGCCACCGAGTGGATGGACTCGGCCAGCATCGAGGCCGCACCCGTCACCAGATAAGCAACGAATTTGGCGATGGCGATTCCGGCATTGGCGAACATGGCGGCGAGGATCGCCTTGGTGCTACCTCCTGCTGCCATTTGTGGATCTCCTGGTCTCTAAGGGCTTATTGCCTCCGACAGTCTAGGGAACGACTGGGAGGCCGTCGCAGAACCAGGGTTGTGACACGCCTCGACCAGGATGGGGTAGGGATTCACCGGGGGGCTCCCCCGACCGTCGGGATGGTTTTGGAAATGGACATGTGGCGGGGTGTAGCGGGCATTCCCGGTGTTCCCGTTCGATGCGATTACGTCACCAAGTTGGACACGGGCTCCCGACTCCACCGCCCAGTCGGCGAGGTGGGCGTAGTAATAGTCCGGTCCCGCATCGGAGTGCAACCATATGGTCTTACCACCCAAGGTGTTGCTTCCTGTCCTGACGAGTCCATCCGCCACGGCAAATACGGGAACGCCGTGGGGCGCCATGACGTCGGTACCGAGGTGCTTTCGCCCACCTGACCGCGGGGCCCCCCAGGAGTCGACAAACGTAGCCAGCCGGGGATCTAGAGGGCATCCGCCACCAGTGGGGACGAACTCTGCGGCTGCAGTGGCCATGACATCCACCGTTCCCAGAGCGGGGAGATTGATCGGGGCCGCAACTTCGACCACAACCGTCCTCCGCCCTCTCGGCTCGGGGGTACGGCCGTCACCGCAATCACATTCCACCACACGGCTCTCGTGCTCGTTGGCGAGTCTCCGTGCCGCCCCCTCGGGATCATGCAGGTCGAGAGCGGCCGCGAGTGCTGCCGCATCGGCCGCCGTCTGAGCGCTCCATCTTGCCGAGGCAACGGCGGCCAGGGCCACCATGGCGACGATGACAATCAGCGCCACGAGCGTGAGCAACGCCGTGAGAACGGTGGCCGACCCCCGCTCCCTCACGGCTCCACAGCCATGCTTGCCTTGGCCCGGAGATCGAACCCGAGACCACCCAAGAGGGGATTGACGAGCCGATGACGAACCGAGACTTCTACCCGCGCCAGGGCCCCAGCCCGGTCGGGCCTCTCCACGAGGACGCTGGCCCGGTCGGACAGGGTTGCCGGAAGCACCTCCCTGACCCGCGCCACCGCACGCTGGGGATCAGGATCGGTCGCGGCGACCCGGGCCCCTTCACGGGCCGCCGCCTGGAGTTCGATCTGCAACCCCGCCGTGACCACCGCCTCCACGCCGGCCAGTAATACGGCGAGGAGCAATCCGATCACCATGACCGTCTCAAGGGTCACCGATCCCCCTTCCGTGGGTGCCCCCCACCGTAAATACGCTGGTCTTTCAACGGCCAGCGGCGTCGCTTGCTGCGTCCTCGTCCTCGACGCACCGCAACCGGGTGCGGCATCGTCCTGCGTCCTTGCCATCAACGCCGCTGCCTCGCCGAAAATGCGCGACCGTATTTACGTTGGAGAGCACTTAGTGAAAGATCTTCGGGATCCATCCGAAGACGTTTCCGAGGAGATCGGCGATGAAACCCCCAATCCCCTGGTCCTGGTTGGCGAAGACCATGATCAGAATCACGGCCAATGCCGATGCGGCCAGGATCACCAGGAAGTACTCCACGGTGCTCTGGCCCCTCTCGTCGGAGTGAATCCGAGCGAGGACGTTCTCGATTGCCTGCGACATGCTGGCTCCTTACTTGTCGACAGCCGGTCGACAGCGGCGGGGAAGGCCTTTGGAAAAAGAAGAATTCGTTCGTCATGGCGTCACCGACTCCAGGGACCCCAGAGTGTCGGTCAGCACCGAGATGACCATGGGCCCGTAGGTCATCACCACGAACCCGGGGAGGATGAGAAGGGTCACCGGGATCATGAGTCTGATGGCCATCTTCTGGGAGTGCTCCCTTATGAGACGACGACGCTCCCTGCGACCCTCTTCGACCTGGCCCCGAACGACCTCACTCACGGAAGCACCCGTCACCTGCGCCCGGGCGAGCGACGAAAAGAGCGAACTCAATGGACCCTTCGCCTGAGCGAACGCCTGTTCGCTCCCAGTCGTTGCCGCCCGACGGAGAACCGCCCGTATCTCCCTGGAAACAGCCGGGTCGAGATACCGTGCGGCGGTAGCGAGCGCCATCACGGGTGGCTGGCCTGCATGAAGTGCGATTAGCACGACCCGGGCGACCTCGGGTGCGGCCGAACGGAGCAGGATTCTACGACGTCTTTGGCTGAGATGGACCCGCACCTGCGGCACCAAGAGCATGACAACGAGGACCACCAGGCAGCCGCCGGATCCAGCCACCAGGTACCCGAACAACAGAGCGGGGACCAAAGCGGGGGTCATCCCGGCACCGATCCGACTCGCCAAACGGCGTTCAGAGTCCATGAGTGCGTCGCAACTGGACATAGACCCACGTCACGCCCACGAGTACCAATGATCCCCCGACGATGGTGAGGACGGTGCCATGAGGGGTCTGGAACCGCTCCCCCAAGGTGCCTCTGGTCAGCTCAAAGAGGAGATATGCAAGCGGGGCGCCACCCACGATCAGACTGGTGAACCGTGCCTGGGTGGTAAGGACACGGCGTTCTCGCAGCAACTCCGCCTCCTCGGCGACATCCAGCCCTAAACCGGTGAATACCGCTCCACTCGGACCGCCACCCGTCGAGGCGACACCAACGGCCGCTGGGAGAGACTCACCCGCCAACGGGAGGGTGCTGGCGAGGGTCTCACCGACCTCGACCACATCGATACCCGCCTCGAGGCGACGTCGCAGGGGCAACCCATCGGCGGGAGGCAAGGTGGCGACCCCCTCGATGAGAGCGGAGCGGAGAGACATCCCCACTCCCAGTTCGGCTGACACCCGTTCGAAGAACCTGCGGGCACCCACGACGGCGTCCACCCGGTTCCGTCGCCGCGAGAAGATGACAAGCGCCAGGAAGACCAATGCTCCCCACCGAGGATCGAGAAGAGTGAGCGCGATAAGGATGGCACCGAGTGGATGGATACCCCCGGCGACTCCCCAGGCGAGGATGACGACACCGCCGATACTCATTCGAGCGCACCTCCGGTCTCGTCGATGGAAACGATGCGCCGGTACCCTCCGTTACGCTCCACCTGGACCACTAGGTCAATGGCACTGTGGATCTGGCGCTTTACTGCCTCGGCCGATGCCGCACCATCGAGAAGGGCCAGGGTCTCCAGACGCCAGAGAGCCTCGTCGGGGCCGTTGGCGTGGATGGTGGAGAGACTGCCCCGATGGCCAGTGTTGAGTGCCCATACCATGTCGAGGGCCTCTGAGCCCCGCACCTCACCGACGACTATGCGATCGGGACGCAGCCGCAGAGCCGATCGGAGCAAATCACGCAAGGAGATCCTCCCCATCCCCTCGGCGTTGGACGGTCGGCCCTCGAGCGACACAACGTGACCGGGAATGGAAAGTTCGGCGGCATCTTCGATGGTCACTACCCGCTCCCCATCGGGGATCTCGGCGCCGATCAGATTGAGGAGCGTGGTCTTGCCGGCCCCCGTGCCACCCGAAACCAGGATGTTCTTTCCTACGACCACAGCCTCTTTCAACAAACGCACATCCGATTCGGTTGCCGATCCGGCGGCCACCAACTCATCGATGGTGGCAATTGCCTGGGTGAAACGGCGGATGGCAACAATGGGATGAGAGGGTGCTGCCGGCGGTATCACGGCGTGCAGACGGCTCCCATCGGAAAGTCTGGCATCCACAAACGGCGAGGCGCGATCGATCCGAAGCCCCAACGGCGCGATCACCCTCTCCACGGCATTGATCACCGCCCCATCGTCCTCATAGCGGACGTCGGTGGACTGAAGGACGCCATTCCGCTCGACCCACACCTCGTTGGCACCATTTATGAGGATGTCAGTCACCACGGGGTCGCGCAGCAGGGGCTCGGCTGGTCCGAGACCGACCATGGAGTCGACCACCCGATCAACAAGTTCGGGACCCGAGAACGGTGCCTCGGTTCGCGCCAGACGTTGGGCAGCAACTGTGAGTGCGCCACGATCCAGTGGTACCTCCGAGGAAATCAGAGTCTCCACCATCCTCTCCACTACCGCCATGGCAGCTCCCAGACGGCACCCCAGGACCTCACCCATCGACCCTTCGTAGGAAGACGGCCACTACAGACGGAGACAATCATGCTTCGTCCCGGCGCAGGTAGCACCGGACCAGGACCGGGAGCATCGGTGGAGCCGGACATCGTCTGCCACACGGCTACCAGCTCGGTCGGTCTCGCCATCCAACCGGGGTAAAGGGGGATGACCGGAACGACGGGTGCCGGGACATCACCGTCCATGGTTCGGAGGACGGTCGCCGGCCAGTTGGAGATGAGGAGTTCCACGGTCTCCCTGGCTTCGTCCATATCGACCCCACCGTTGGCAAGAAGTGCCACCCCGTCTCTCTCAGGGATCAGATCGGCCCGCCTCGGCCCGTCCCGCACGAGATCCGCCAGGGTGCGCTCTCCCGGATAGGACACCCCGGGGTTCTCAAGGTCTACAACCAAGGCGGTCCCAGCAGCGGCCGCCAATCCGATCGGTGCCAGCGCTGAGAGCAGACGATCATGGTGCGTTTGTGTCGCCAATACAGTTGACATCTGTAAGTCAACGTAAACTATTGCTACCTGGGTGGGAAGGGTCCTGTAACCTGGACACCATGACGGGGGCAGCAGCTTTTTTCGACCTCGACAAGACGATCATCGCCAAATCGTCGACCCTCGCCTTCACCAGACACCTGTTCCAAGCCGGCTTTCTGACCAGGCGCTCGCTCGTCAAGGCTGGGATCGCCCAGATGTACTACTCCATGTTCGGCGCCGACCACGATCAGGTGGAACGGGTCCGCGCCGAGTTGTCTGAGCTCACCAAGGGCTGGGACCGCGATGAGGTAATAGGTTTGGTGGAGGAAACCGTCGAGGAGACCGTATCTCCACTGGTGTACGCCGAGGCATTAGCCATAATCGCCGAGCACCACCGGGCCGGCCGGAGGGTGGTAGTCATCTCGTCCAGCCCCGTTGAGATAGTCGAGCCGCTCTGTCGCCACCTCGGTATCGACGAGGTAATCGGAACCAGACCCGAGATAAAGGACGGAAAGTACACCGGGGCCATCGAGTTCTACGCCTATGGGCCCGGGAAGGCCGAGGCGATCCGCCAGCTCGCCGAGAGCGACAACATCGACCTCTCCGAGTCCTTCGCCTACACCGACTCCGCCACCGACCTACCGATGTTGGAGACAGTGGGTCACCCGGTGGCGGTCAACCCCGATAAGGCCCTGGCTGCAATTGCGAAGAGCAGAGACTGGCAGGTCCTGCATTTCGATCGACCGGTCATCAGCCCGAAGCGTTCGGGCATCGATCCCAAACCGGTAATAGCGGGTTCGCTCATAGCGGGCGGTGTCGCCGCCCTCACCGTGTGGGCAATGAAAGGCCGCAAGGGGTAGAGAAGCGCACTCAATTTCTTCCCACCCGAAGGATGCTGGGCCAGCGTGCTGCAGTGGTACGACGGTGTGGAATTATGGGGTGGTCGCAGGTTTTCACAACGTCGACCTGGGCCGGGTGCTGGACGGTCGACGTTGTGGATATGTGGGGTGGTCGCAGTTTTTCACATCGTCGACGCCGGTGCGCCCTGGTGTCATGGTCGAGGTTGTGGATATGTGGGATGGTCGCAGTTTTTCACAACGTCGAGCACCGAACCCGACAACAGCTTGGCGGCGAGCCTATAACCTATGGCCTATGAATGTGATCGTTGACCTTTGTGTCGTTCCCATTGGGGTGGGTGTCTCGGTGTCGGAGTACATTGCCGCTTGTGAGCGGGTGCTGGCCGACGAGGGGTTCGAGCCCATCCTTCATCCGTATGGCACCGTCATCGAGGGCGAGTGGGACGAGGTGTTCGCGGCGGTGCGTCGATGCCACGAGGTGGTGCACGAGATGGGGGCGCCGCGGGTGAGCACCTCCATGCGGTTGGGCACGCGGACCGACAGGACCCAGACGGCGCGCGACAAGGTGAAGAGCGTCGAGGATCTCCTCGCTGAAGATTCCTAGGGCCGGGTCACCAGCCGCGGGTCGTGCCAGAGTCTGATATTCGCTCCCAGTGCGGCCGCCTCCTCCATCGGGTCGAGCCACTGGTGGGCTCCTTCTGCGATCCGCTCAACCAGGGGGCGCCGCAGGACATACGGTGTGTGGGGTCGAACCAGCGTCTCGCGGTCGACGGCACCGGCAACCCGTCCGAATTGCACCTGTTTCACGGCTTCGGTGACGGGTCTCCAATCACAAAGGGCATCCTCGTCGGCGAACACGGACAGCATATCGTCGGTACGAGCGATGGTGGGGGCGTCGGGGAATGAGCCATCGAGAAAGACAACGAGGTCCACGTCGTTCGAGAACTGGTCGAGACGCGCCGCCAGGGTGGGCCTGTGCACCGAGGATCCGGGCGCGCCCAAGGCCGAAGACGTCGTGAGGACCATCGCACGGCCGTCACCCTCCATCAGACCAAGACGACGGTCGCTAAAGGCTTCCAGTAGTCGGTATGTAATCACGAGACGTAATGATACCGTTTCCGAAGCATGACCGATCCGAACGACGTGAGTACTGCTGCTGTTCTTCTGGCTGGTGGCTCCGGAAGCCGGGTTCAGGAGGACATCAACAAGGTTTACCTCCCACTGGGCGAACGCCAGATCGTTTCATATGCCCTGGAGGCATTGGATCGCACCCCGGGGATCGACCTCATCGTGATCGTGCATCGACCAGAGGACAGGGACATGTTGCAGGCGGTGCTGGCGACCACGGAAACCGGAACCCCAATCCGGTCCGTTCTCGGTGGCGAAACACGTCATCTCAGCGAACACGCAGCATTGGAGTTTCTCGCCCCATACGACAGATTCGATCTTGTCGCCATCCACGACGCAGCCCGACCCTTCGCCACCATCGAACTCGTAACCCGGCTGATCGACAAGGCCGCGGGCGGTATGGGCGCCATCCCAGCCCTTGACCCCAGTCATCCCATAATTGGCCGAGATGGGAGCAGCATTCCCAACGGTGATCTGGTGCGGGTGCAGACACCGCAGGTGTTCCCCGCCGAGACGCTGATCGCGGCGTACCGCGCCGCCACCGCCGCCGGTTTCGGCGGAGTCGACACTGCAGAGACCGTGGAAAGGTATTCCGACCTCCCCGTGGAGGTGGTAGAGGGCGACCCAAGGAACATCAAGATCACCTTCATCGAGGACATCTTCGAGGCCGAGATGCTGGCACTCGACTGGGAGGCGGGCAACTGGGTTTAGGTGTCCATAACTCCTCTGAGTTCACATTCGTGCATCGACGACTAGCGGTGGTGAATGGCCCCCCAATAACCTTCTGATCGTACACACCCAATGATTGGGAAATGAGCGGGAAATAGGAGGATCCATGCCGCGACGGGACCCATCCGCCGCCGATCGTGCCCTTGAGTCCCTCCGGATGATGTGGACGATCAGACGATTTGAAGAGGCCGTCGAAGAGCTGTTCAACCGTGGCCAGCTACACGGAACGATGCATCTGTCGATTGGTCAGGAGGCAGTTGCCGAGGGAGTCGCAGCCGCTCTGGACGAAGGCGACATGATCACCTCGACCCATCGGGGTCACGGCCACACCCTCGCCCATGGTGCCGATCCTCGGACCATGCTCGCCGAACTTCTCGCCCGGGAGACGGGTTATTGCAGGGGAAGAGGAGGTTCGATGCACATCGCCGATGTCGCCGGTGGGAATCTGGGGGCCAACGGCATCGTCGCTGGGTCGATGACAATCGCCGCCGGTGCCGCCCTCTCCGAAAAGATGAGGGGTGGTGACAGGGTCACGGTCTGCTTCTTCGGGGATGGGGCATCCAACGAGGGCTCCTTTCACGAAGCCATCAACCTTGCCGCAATCTGGGACCTTGGCGTGGTGTTCCTCTGTGAGAACAATCAATACGGGATGTCGATGCCTTCGTCGGAGGGAACGGCTGGCGAATCCATAGCAAACCGCGCCAATGCCTACGGCATACCCGGGATTCAGACCGACGGAAACGACGTCGTGGCGGTCTACGAAGCGACAGTCGAAGCGGCGGCGCGGGCTCGAGAAGGAGGTGGTCCCACCCTCGTGGAGGCGATCACCTACCGCTACCGGGGCCACTCCAAGTCGGATCGCAACCTCTATCGGACCCAGGCCGAGATCGACGATTGGCGCAACGAGCGGGACCCGCTCAACAGATACGAGGGGTCGCTCCTCGACTCCGGTGTCGACGGCGTGAGAATCGACGAGATCCTGGGGGAGGTGCGGGTGTCGATTCGAAAAGCCGTCAGCGGCGCCTTCTCCGACCGTGCTACTCCCGTGAGTGATCTCGAAGGTGCCGCCTATGCCTCCTGAGACCACTACATACGCCAAGGCGCTCAATGTGGCGCTCACCGCCCTGATCGAGAACGATGAGCGGGTCTTCCTCATGGGTGAGGATGTTGGTGTCTATGGAGGCGCCTTCGGTGTGAGCGATGGACTCCTCGAGCGTTTCGGTGAGGAGCGTATCCGGGACACTCCCATCTCGGAGGATGCGATCGTGGGGGCAGGGGTCGGTGCCGCCATCACAGGCATGCTGCCCATCGTCGAGATCCAGTTCTCCGACTTCGTGGTGAATGCCATGGATCCTCTGATCAACCAGGCCGCGAAGCTCCATTTCATGTACGGCGGTCGGACGAACGTGCCACTCGTCGTGCGGGCACCGGGTGGCGGCGGCACTGGGGCGGCGGCGCAGCATAGCCAGTCCTTGGAGGCGTGGTTCGCCCATATTCCAGGCCTGAAGGTGGTCCTGCCGGCGACCGTACAGGACGTGCACGATCTCTTGATTGCTTCCGTTCGAGATCCCAACCCCGTGGTGTTCTTGGAGCACAAACTGCTCTACAAGACGGAAGGTCCCTTCGAGCCGACCGACGTGGAGAACCCCGTGGCGGAAATCGGTAAGTCTTTGGTGGTCAGAGAAGGCTCCGACATCACGATCGCCACCTACTCCCTGATGACCATCAAGACCCTCGAGGCCGCAGAACAACTCGCCGGAGAAGGCGTGGACGTCGAGGTCATCGATCTGCGCACCGTGAGGCCACTAGATATCGAGCCGGTGCGGGAGTCGGTCAAGAAAACCGGCCGGCTGGTGGTGGCGCACGAGGCACCAGTGCCGGTGGCGGTCGGGGCCGAGGTGGTGGCGGGCGTGGTGGAGAGCGATGCCCTCGACTATCTCCTGGCACCGGTGAAACGGGTGGGGGCGATGGACGTGCCCGTGCCGTACGCCAAGGAGTTGGAGGCGGCTGTGATTCCCCAGGTCGACGATGTCGTGGATGCCGTCAGAGAGGTCATGAAGTCATGAGTGTGGCCGAGATCAGGCTGCCCGCTCTCTCCGCCACCATGGAATCCGCCCGACTCCTCCGGTGGCTGGTAAGTCCGGGCGCTGAGGTCTCCGAGGGACAGCCCATTGCCGAGGTCGGAACCGACAAGGTCGACATGGAGTTCGAGTCCCCTCACACAGGGACCATCGCCGAGCTTGTCGCCGAGGAGGGAGACGATGTTCCCCTCGGGGGTGTGCTCGCCCTCATCGAGACCGAGGCCGACGACCTTCTCGGTGGGCTCGCCCTGGGAGAAGAGAAAGAGCCGGACACGCCTGCGGAGGACATCCAACCCAGACCGGATAGCACCGCTGCGGCTCTGCCGGGATCGGACACACCCAGCACCGGGATCATCCCCGCTGCTCCCCCAGCCCGAAAACTAGCGGAGGAGTTGGGTGTGGATCTCTCCACCGTCACCCCCAGCGGACGCCGAGGTCAGGTCACCTCCGCCGATGTCCGTTCCGCAGCAGAGAGTGCGACGCCCGCAACGGTGGAACCCGCAACAACCCCTATACCCCCACCAACCCCGAGCACCGATCGTCGAGCCGGGAGCCGCAAGGCGACGGCCGCAATCATGGAGACCTCCGCCCAGATTCCCCAGTTCACCCTGTACCGGACTGTCGATCTCACGGCGGCCAACGACCACCGCGGTTCGATGGGTTGGACCACCGCCCTGGTGCGAGCGATCGCCATCGCACTCCGTCAGCATCCCGAGATGGCGATGCGCTGGGACGGCAACGGGGTGGTCGCCATGGACGGCGAGATAGGCGTTGGGATCGCTATCGACCGGCCCGACCTCGGCCTGACGGTAGCCACCATCACCGACCCTGATGCTTTGGACCGCGACGCCGCCAACCAGGCCGTAAGGGCACTTGCCGACCGCGCCCGCTCCAACCGTGTCCGTCCCGAGGACATGGCCCCGGCTACCAGCACCCTGAGCAATCTGGGAGGTCTGCGGATCGACCGCTTCAACGCCTTACTCTTTCCGCCACAAGCGTCGATCCTCTCGGCGGGAACCATCCGCTATCGCCCCCTAGCCACGGGTGACGGCGCCCTCAAGGCCGTATTGACGGTTGAACTCGGTCTCACCGTAGATCACCGGGTTGCCGACGGTGCCGACGGCGCCCGCTTCCTCGACACCATCGTGGAGTCGATCGGGCAGTGACGGCCGAGGCAAATGCCCGTGCAGTACTGATTGGTCACAGAATTTTTGTCGCATCCCTCGGATACGTTGGTGACCATGAACGGACCGCCTCAATCGAAACCCAAACTTGAGGAGTGCTACACTTTGTGGCATGTCCCGTGTGCGAATATCAACCACAGTTGATGGCAGGCGCTTGGAGCGCGCAAGAGATCTGCTTGCGATGACCGACTCCGAGCTGATCGATCATGCGTTGAAAGTCATGATCAACGCAGTTGTAGCCGAGCGCGAGACCGACGCCTTGGCGCGTCTGCCGTATGAGAGCGATCCTGATCTCGCATGGGAAGCCCCGTCTGGTCCTGCGCTGCCATATGATGGCGACGTGCCCCCGGAGGTTCGCGCCCGGGTCCGTCGCAGCCAGTCACGATGACTCAGGTCGGCCACGGTCAGATCTGGTGGGCAAAACTGGACAAGATCCGACCGGTTCTCGTTTTAACCCGATCGACCGTGGCGCCCCTACTAACCCGCGTCGTGATCGCGCCGATAACCACCGTAGTCCGCGACATCCCGGTCGACGTGGCCTTAGGTGAGACCGAAGGCGTGGCTGAGAGCTCCGTCGCCAACTTCGACAACGTTCAACTGATTCCCGTGTCCGCCCTGATCCATCCGGCCGGGACTCTCTCGCCGGATCGGTGGAACGAGTGTTGCATTGCGATGAGTTTCATGATGGCATGCGCGTAGCGCGGCAAGCCATCGCCGATTAGACGCCGACCCCTCCGTTACATGGCATCCTGCTCTGTCCTGAGCTCACGTATGACTTTGGACTCGTCGACCTCGACATGGTCGTACGTCAAGATCTCACCGGTGGTGACTGCTTTGGCCACGGTGGCCCCTGGGGCCAGACCCAGAGGCAACAGGTTGCCGGATCGGGCGGTGTCGGCTCGTTCTATCAGACCGTAGACCGAGAAGCCGCCGAGTCCGTCGATGACATCACCACGTGCCAAGTCCTTCTTGGCCGTGGCCACTGTCTCCGCGGTAGGTTTGTTGTCGGTGGCCGCGGTCGTGTCGGCGTCCAGCACCGCCCGCGCCAAGGAGATGGGTGTCTCCAATGATGTGAGGTGGTAGGGCCGATAAAGGGCGAAGTAGGGCCCTTCACCGAGGGAGAGATAGGTGAGGTCACGCAGGATCTTGGGGTGGTCTGTCGTGAACACCACGAAGACTCCGGGTGCGATTCCCAACCCGTACTCGACGACACCAGTCCTCCCCAGGATTCCACCGGCGGTTGCTGGGCGGTAAACGTCGGAAATCGTCGCCGGAGTCACGTCTGGGCCATGCATCCCCAACACATCGGGTACGAATCCAATGGCATTAGCCAACGATGTCATCTCCACCATTGTCTTTGTGCCATCGACGAATGACGCAAGCATCTTGGGATTCATCATCTGGGATCGAGCCGACTCTGCCAGGGTCTCGGGGTTCGCAGTTCTGTCGAGGGGGTTGTTCTTTCCCTTTCCGGCGCATATCACCTCGAAGCCGAGCGAAACGGCATCGTCATACAGGTCCATGGTCGCCCCGGGCTCGTCACCCACGGTCAAGGTGTAGACGACACCAGCCTGGCGCGCCTTGGTTCGCAGAATCCAGCCCACCGTGGCGTCGGTCTCGACATTCATCTGCAGTACGTGGTTCCCAGCTTCGATTCCGCCAAGGGCAACTACGGCTCCGACCTCGGGAACCCCTGTGGCCTCGACGACTGCATCGACATTGGGAATGGCAGCCGCCAGGGTGGCGTCGGTCGTGATTACACGCCTGCCTTCTCCAACGGCTTCGGCGGCGGCGGCGATGTCGTCGGCTTCCACCGGCGAGTACACACCAGCGGAGCGGAAGGCCGCCCGGGCTCTCTCCAGGTCCACGTCCGCGATGACCGAAGCCTGCATGCCGTCCATCAGCTCCAACTGGACGACCAGCCCCTCCCCCATCTGACCAGCACCCACCACCGATATCAGAACCGGCTCGGATGCCGCCTCGCGTTCTTTGAGACGTTCATGAAGCAACTTCGCTTCTCCTTATACGAATCGTGCCGCCTACCTCCGGAACCAGCAGCGAGCCCTGTTCCAGGGAAACATCACCGGGGAGCTCCACCTCCTTGAGGCCATTCATCTTGAAGGTGACGTGGCCGAGATTGCGGAAGTTGTCTCCCGAGATGTCACCCACTGCCGTGACCCGGTGTGCGTGGCTGCCGATCTCGACCACGTCCCCCCTCTCCG
>WHTL01000061.1 GCA_009377735.1 Acidimicrobiia bacterium | reverse complement strand
TGGGATGACGCAGAAGACGCATACGGGCTGGGTTGAGTCCGAGATCCCTCCTCAGACGCCCTGTGGTCTTGCGGAGTCGTCGGGGAAGACCGACGAACATCGCCGCAGGGGCGTCCGCGAGGGCGAGCATCGGCGCCGCGAGGAGAAGCAGAAGGACGTGTTGCACCATGTGGGCGGAGGCGAGAGAGGCGGAGAGGGCATCGAGTGGTGAGATCAGAGCGACGACCAGGGCAACAACGGCGCCTCCGAACCAGGTGGCTCGGTTCCCCTGATGGGCCATCCGCTTCCATCCTCTCCGGAAGAGCCACACGCTGAGTCCGAGACCGACCAGCAACAACGGGTCGAAGTTCCACGCCGACCACAGGGTGTCGGGCCCAACGGTGTGCCCTGGATGAGCGTTTACACCGTTCAGCATGGCGAGATGAAGCTGGCTGGAACACCAACGAAGAGGGTGGCGATGATGAAGCACACTCCCAACAGGTAGCCGGCGAGGAGCATTGGTTGCTGTGTTCCGTCATCCTGAGCCTTCGAGATCCTGCGTCGGCCGATGACGGTGAACACCGCGATCGCCGCAACCGCCACGATCGTGGCGACCACAGTGAACACCGACACTGCCGGCAGACCGAGAACCTGGAAACCCCCTGCGCTGCAGCCAGCTTCTGCCAGCAGATACACCAGCCAGAAATGGAGGTACCAGATCACGGGACCGGCCAGAAAGATGGTGGCCCACGTTGCCCAGGCCGGAGAGGTTTTCTCGGTGGTCATGTCAACACCGGAGTCAGATACAAGACCGCGAACCCGATGACCCAGATGGCCGCGGCAGCGATCCAGAACAGTGAGATGTTCACGATGGGAACATGGCGGCGTTCGGAGTACGCATCCCGGAAAGACCAGTACAAGGAGGAAAGGGACATACCAATGGCGGCGAGGGTCACCATCATGCAGAACCATCCAAGGACATGGAACATGGAACCAAAAGCATGGGTCTGGGAATCGAAATCTGCGCCCAGGAGCTG
This sequence comes from Acidimicrobiia bacterium, assembly GCA_009377735.1. Classification (GTDB taxonomy): domain Bacteria; phylum Actinomycetota; class Acidimicrobiia; order Spongiisociales; family ZC4RG35; genus WHTL01. The sequence continues at coordinate 13,622 of WHTL01000061.1, read as the reverse complement.
CGTCATTTGAAGCGTCACCCCGGCGAGACCAAGGATGGCCCCGACAAATAGCCCCGTCTTGAGACCAGTGGTGTCACCGCGCTGAATCGCTCGGCGACAGCGGTGAATGGCGACCGAGGCCAACACCACCAGCACCGCAGCCACAATGGTGGGGGCAAACGACGGTAGGAGGACGTCTTGGGGCGGCCACTCGGTGTTCTCCAACCGCAGATAGAAATAGGAGAGGAGGAAGCTGGTGAAGGCGATACCGAGAAAGAGGATCACCAGTCCCATCCCCCAGCGGGCCAGGGCGATACTCCCACCCACCCGAAGGGGAAGCTGGTGCTCTTCCTGGAAGGCAACTTCCTCTTCCTCGCTGATAGGCACGTCGTCGGGGCGATTCCAGGCGATCACGGCGGCAACGATCACAACAGCACCCACGAATGCGCCCCAACGAAGCTTGAGCAACTCGGCGGCAAAAATCGTCACCGTCCCCAATGCCGCGATGAGTGGCCAGATCGACGGGCCCGCCACCCTGAACACCTCCTCGGGGGCGGCGTTGGACGTGCGGGTAATCAAAGCGGCCCTCCATCGAAGCGGCCATACCGAGAGGGTTCGCACCAAGCTCTCGTCACCGGTGTCACCGCCGTGGAGGCCCTCCTGATCCCAAAGGGGATGACGGCCGTGAACGATTGGTGGCACTGACCACGTATGCTGCAGCGGCGGAGATGGAACCGCCCACTCCAAGGTGTCTCCGCCCCATGGATTGTGCCCCGCCGGCTCGCCCTTCTTTCGGCTACGCACCACGTTGAACATGAAAACGGCTACTCCGGCGGCGATGATGAACACTCCAATGGTCGAGATGAGGTTGTAGACCTCCCACCCCAGACCTGCGGGATAGGTGTAGACCCGCCGGGGCATACCCATGAGACCGACAATATGCATCGGGAAGAATGTGACGTTGACGCCGATGAACATCAGCCAGAAGTTCCACCTTCCCAGCCTTTCATCGAGCAGACGACCGGTGAACTTTGGCAACCAGTAGTAGACACCGGCGAATATCGGGAAGGCCACACCTCCGATGAGCACGTAGTGGAGGTGACCCACGACGAAATAGGAGTCGTGGGCTGCCACGTCGAACGGCACCGACGCCACCATCACACCGGTGATACCCCCCAGGACGAACAGAGAAAGGAATCCGACCACAAAAAGGAACGGAGTGCGCCAAACGGGGCGGCCCTCCCAGATGGTGGCGAGCCAGGCGAAGATCTGGACGCCCGCTGGTATGGCGATCACCATGCTCGCCGCCGAGAAGAAGCTGAGAACGATGGGCGACAGGCCAACCGTGAACATGTGGTGGGCCCAGAGACCGAAGGAGAGAAACCCAATGGCAACCATGGCAGCGATGATCCACGTGTAGCCAACGGTGCGTCTTCGCACGAACACTGGGACGATCATCGAAGCGATCCCCGTGGCGGGCAGGAATTGGATATAGACCTCTGGATGTCCAAAGATCCAAAAGAGATGCTGCCACAACAACGTGCTCCCTCCTGCCTCAGGGTTGAAAAACTGGGTACTGAACCCCCGATCCAGTTCCAGGAGAAAGCTCCCCACGATGAGGGGCGTGAACGCAAAGAGGATCATGAATGCCATCACCAGCAGGGACCATGCGAAAAGTGGGATCCGAGCAAGCGTCATCCCAGGGGAGCGCATTTTCAGGACACCAATGATGATCTCGATCGCCGCGGCAATAGCGCCCACCTCTGCCACGCCGAGACCAAGGACCCAGAAATCTAAAGCTAGATCGGGGGAGAACTCCGGGCCACTCAGCGGCGTGTACCCAAACCATCCCGCATCCGGAACCGCGCCGAAGAGGGTGCTCGAGTAATAGAGAAGACCCCCGAGAAGAAATGTGTAGTAGGCGAAGGCACCCAACCTGGGAAAGGGCATCTCCCTCGACCCCAACAGGAGTGGCAGAAGCAAGATGGCGAACCCCTCGAATATGGGGAGGATCACCAAGAACATGGTCACCGAACCGTGGTTGGTGAACAGCTCGTTGTAGAGCTGGGGGTTGATCAACTCGTTCTCCGGGACCGCCAGTTGCAGACGCATCACGAGCGAGTCGACGGTGCCGCCCAGAATCAGAAAGAAGAACCCGGTGAGTATGAGACGCTTGCCGATGGCATCGTTCTGGACCGCCTGCAATTTGCCCAAGAGACCGGGCGGATCATCCCAGAGTCGGTCGAGCTCGAGGTCGGTTGGTGGCGTATCTGCCCTCGGGGTGGGGGCCGGGATCTCCCCGGAGGTCTCCCCGATCATTCCAGGCTCTCCAGGTAGGCGAGCAGAGCGGCCATGTCCTCATCCCCTATCTCGAGGTTCGGCATGTTCACCCCCTCCTTGATCTGGTGGGGGTCGCCGACCCATTCTGCAAGATTGTCAGAGGTGTTTCGGATCGTGGCAGCCGCCAGGGTTTCCCTGCTGGCCAGATGGGTGAGGTCGGGCCCGGTCGACCCCTGAGCAGCAGTCCCCTCGATGGCATGGCAGTCGCCACAACCTACGTCTACAAAGACCTCTTGGCCCTGGGCTTCGATGTCCTCCACCGGTTCCGATGCCGGATCTGACTGCGAATCGAGCCATCGTTCGAAGTCGTCGCGGGGTTCTGCGACGGCCACAAAACCCATCTTGGCGTGCTGGGTGCCGCAGAACTCGGCGCACGCCCCCCGGTACTCCCCCACCTCGTCGGCGGAGAACTCCAGCTTGTTGACCCGCTCAGGTAGAAGATCGAGCTTGCCGCCCAACGACGGAATCCAGAAGCTGTGGACTACGTCGGCAGAGGTCAGGTGGAACTGCACCGTTTCCCCGACTGGGATGTGTATCTCGTTGGCCGTTGTCACCTGGGCATTGGGGTAGTTGACCTCCCACCACCACTGATGGCCTGTCACCTCTATGACGACGGGGTCATCGGCGTCACCCACCGTGACGACGCCCATCGCTGCGAGACTCACCCCAAAGATTACGGTGACTACCACCAGGGGCAGCACCGTGCCGCCTCCGACGATCAAGGCCCGAGCCGCCGATTCCCCATCGGAGTCCCTCGTTCGATACAGCCCGATGACCAAGAGCACCACGAACAGGACGAAGACCGCGACCCCGAGGCCGAACATGATCCACCAAACGTCGGCAATGCGCTCAGCTACGGGTCCCCGAGGATCGAGGCTTGCTAGCAAACTGGTCGAGTTCAGGTTCAGCAGCGCCTCCCTCATCCTGGCAATGTCGTCAGAGACTCGTTAGCCGTCGAGTACTACTCGCTGCTGAACAAGCGGCTCCTGATTGTTTGCGCTCAGTGGTTTCTCAACGCCGAGATGAGCTCGCCTTTGTCCATGTCGGATCGATCTTCGATTCCGATCTCCTGAGCTCGCTCATAGAGCTCGTCCTTGGTCCACTCCTCATAGGGCGGCGACTCACCACCCCGCTTCCCCGCCTCAGTAGGATCGGTGTTGGCGATCCGGGCAGCCTTCTCCTTGCTGGCGCCATCTTCTCGAAGTGCCTCGTACCGCTCGGGGTCCTTAACACTTGGGCCTGGGTCCTTGTCGCGTGGCATGAGATACCTCCTCAAATAGGTTCCACCCCGGTTCTATTCTCCCGTGACCCTGATCTACCCTCAGCCACCGAGTTGAAACCCAGGATCCCCAACGAACCGCGCCCACTCCTAATGCATACAAGGCCCTGACAACTCGAAGGTTTAAAGAGCCATTGTCCGAGGTAAGAAAATGGAGCCATCAGGACCAAAGAGGAGGCTGTCTAATGGCTGATGTAGTCGATCTGATCATGGAAGACCATCGCGAGGTTGAGCGCTTGTTCGAGCAGATGAAGACACAGCCCGATCAACGTCCCATGTTGGTGCCCGTGGTGACCACATTGTTGATAGCGCATAGCCGAGCCGAGGAATCCGAGGTATATCCGGTGGCTCGTGACGAGGCAGGCGAGGCAGAAGAGGTGGCCCATAGCCAGGAAGAGCACGCAGAGGCAGAGGAGATCCTGGAACGGCTCAAAGCAACGGACCATACGGCGCCGGAGTTCGATTCGGTGCTCGGAGAGTTGATCGACGCGGTGACCCATCACGTCGAGGAGGAAGAATCGTCCGTCCTACCAGGAATGCGTGACCAGCTATCCGAGGACCGCAGAGCGGAGCTGGGTGAGGCATTTATGTCCAGCCGCGCTGAGCATATGGGTGAACAACCTGGCGAGGCAACCAAGGATGAGCTACTCCAACAAGCGGACAATGTCGATGCTGCCGCAAACGAGTCAATGACCAAGGACGAGATCGAGCGGGAGATACGCCCATGAACGAATCGAGACCCGTCAGCCAGCGCTAAGAGGTGGAGGACCAAAGCATCTCATGAATGATCCTGCCAAACGCCCGCGCCAGAATCAGGGACCCGGCGAATCCGTTGCAACGACGCTTCGACAGCTCGTGCGGGGCATAGCTGGCGGACTGCTTCTCGGCCTACCGCCGCTGTTCACAATGGAGATGTGGTTCCAGGGCTTTCTGCTCGACTCGTGGAAGATGGTTGTGCTCATCGCGATCACGTTCGTGATTGTGATTGGCTACAGCGCTTTCAGTGGTTTCCGTCATGAGCGGACCTGGCCGGATCTGATCATCGATTCGATACAAACGATGGGAATTGCCGTCGTCGTTTCCCTCATAGCGTTGTTCTTACTCGGCCGCATCGATCCGGACACGAGCTTGCGCGATGCCATCGGTAAAATCGGCGTCCAGACGATCCCAATATCGCTAGGTATCTCCCTCGCGGGTGCCCAGCTTGCCGACCCGAAAGACGATGGCGACGAAGCCGCCGACGGAGGGGCGGAGGTAGCGGCGGTCGATGCCGGGCCATATGGTCGCTTTTTCGTCGTTCTGGGCGCCGCGCTTTTCCTATCCCTCAACATCGCACCCACTGAAGAATCCATTTTTCTTGTAGTCGGAACAAACTGGTGGCTGCTGCTCCTGATCGTGTTCGCAACTCTGCTGATGTCGTACGCCATCGTGTTCTACGCTGACTTCCGTGGCGGCCGCTCCCCGACCGCAGGAGACAGTCCGCTCGATCATCCGTTGACAGAGACCGCGGTGGCGTACGCGCTGAGCCTGTTCGTCAGCGCTTTCTTGGTCTGGTCGTTCGGTCAGACGGAGGGCGCGACGGTGCACACGCTCGTGTCGCAATTTGTATTGCTAGGCGTCGTTGCAGCCTTCGGCGGGGCAGCCGGTCGGCTCCTGATTGGAAGTGGCACGTCGTCGGAAAGCACTTAATGGACCGCCGGAATCGGGTCGAATGGATCGTGCTGGTGGTGAGCGTGATCGCCATCGCAACGGTCGTCGGCGTGCTGGTCATCGACGGCGTGAGCGGTACGAGCAAGCCGCCAAGCCCCGTCGTGAACCCGCATTTCGACGAGGCTTATGTGACGGCAATCGGCTGGGTGCTGCCAGCCACCGTCAGCAACGAGGGCGAACGGTCAGCGCAGAAGCTGACCCTGGTCGCAACGGCCACGGTTCGGGGAGAAGAGGAAGAATCCGAAATCACCATCGATTATCTGCCGGCCGGTACCGATGTCGAGATTGCCTTGGGTTTCAGTGGCAAACCTGATGGAGACGTCACTGTTCGAGTCGTGTCCTTCGCGCAGTAGTGCCAGGATGGATTGGCATTCATCGGATCGAAGGTGCCACTTGTCAACCGCCGATCCGCCGAGAGCTCAGAAATCTCCGAGGATCCTGGTCAAGACCCGTTCCGCTCTCCGAAGCCGGGCACGGGCGGCCTGTTCATCGCCATCATGACTCTGGTTGATGGCCATTTACACCAGGCTCCTATTCACTCTACGACTTCAGGTTGGGAACGACCTCGTTCTCCCAAAATCCGATAAAGCCGTCCTGGTCGGGGCCAATCTGGTGGAGATAGACATGGTCGCAACCCATGCCAATCGCTTCCTCTATAGCCGCTATCACCGGCTCTGGGTCGGGACCGCAGGGCACCTTGTCCTCGATCATCTCGGGGGTCACCACAGAGGAGGCCTGCTCGAAGAGATCGGGAGTCGGCAGTTCGGAGTTGAGTGCACCGGGAACACCGGTAGTGGGCCACACTCGGTGCGCCGTATCCACCGCTTCCTCCTTTCTGTCCGCCCAACATATGTGGATCTGGGCGTATATCGGTCCTTCTCCACCGCTTTCCTTGAATTCCTTCACCGGCTCTTCCGAAGGGCTGCTCATCCACAGACCGTCTCCCTTCTCGGCTGCGAGTGACGCGGCGTCGGCACCAGCAGCAGCGACCACTATCGGGATCGGCTCCGGTGGTGTGTCAAAGATCCGTGCATCCTCGACCGTGTAGTACTTACCCCGGTGGGTGACCTCCTCGCCGGTCCACAACTCCCGCACAACGTCGATTGCCTCTGAGAGCATCCCGAGACGAATGTCCGGTGGTGGCCAGCGGTCCCCGAGAATGTGCTCGTTCAGGGTCTCTCCACTCCCCACCCCCCAGATGAACCTGCCTTCCAACAGCTGAGCTGTGGTGGCCGTTGCCTGGGCGAGGATGGCGGGGTGAATGCGGGTGGTGGGACAGGTGACACCGGTACCCACCTCAATGGAACTGGTGGCCTGGGCGATTCCTCCCAGGGTACTCCACACGAACGGAGAGTGCCCTTGGGCCTCAATCCAGGGGTGATAGTGATCGGAGATGGAAACGAAATCGAAACCGGCTTCTTCCGCCTCTGTCCCCAAGCGAACCAGCGTCCTCGGATCTTGCTCTTCACTGGATAGGGTCATCCCGAACTTGGTCATTCTTCTCCTGTTTCGTCTGGAGTTCTCCACCACTCGTCTCATGCCTGCTCCCGGCGTTTCCCTATGGAACTCACCTACCCTCTACCACAAAGATGAAACCCAGGATCGCCAGCGTCGGGCCCGCATCGTCCTCCGACTCTGAGGTTTCGCGTATCAACAGGTAAGAATGGGATGCCATGGGAAAGATCCGTATTGGTGTTTCGGGTTGGTCTTACCAGGATTGGCGCGGCCATTTCTATCCTGAGACGGTCACACGAGTCGATGAATTGCGCTACGCCGCGGGGATATTTGACACGATCGAAGTCAATGGGACCTTCTACTCCCTCTCCACGCCCGATGCTTTCCGCTCCTGGCATTCTGCCGCCCCATCTGGCTTCGTGTTCGCGGTGAAAGGCAGTCGCTACATCACCCACTCCAAGAAGTTGAACCGGGTGGAGACACCCTTGGCCAACTTCTTCGCCTCCGGAATCCTCGACCTCGGATCGAAATTGGGTCCCGTCTTGTGGCAGCTTCCCGCCTCCCTCCACTTCGATGCAGAGAGGGTCAACCGATTCCTCGGCCTCCTACCTAAGGATACAATCGAAGCGAGCAACCTCGCTGGCCGTCACGACGATAAGGTCAAGTCCATTTCGTACGGCTCGAACCGGAAGCACCGCCTCCGCCACGTCCTCGAGATCCGTCACGAAAGCTACCTCTCGGATGAGTTGGTCAGGATCGCTCGTGATCATGGTGTGGCGCTTGCCTTCTCCCACGCCTCGACGTGGCCCTATCTTGAGGAGTTGACGGCCGGATTCGCATATGTGCGTCTCCACGGTCCAGGAGAGCCCTATCGCAGTCCTTACGGCGACGCCATCAAAGTCTGGGCTCGTAAGCTCCGCGCCTGGCACCGAGGTTCAGAACCCGAAGAACCCCAGCGCATCTCCGATCGGGTACCCCCGCGGCGAAAAGAAAGAGATGTGTATGTGTACTTGGACAACGACGCCGGTGGGCACGCTCCCAAAGAAGCGCAGGCACTTCGCTTCGAGGTGGACCGACTCCTTGAATAGGGGTCCCCACGTTTCGGAACTGGATATGAAGGCGAGCAAGTTCTTCGACCACCTGGAGCCAGGGAACCCGTAACCGACCGAGGTTGTGCAAGAGATATCAGATCCGACGGCTCTGGACGGGGAGGGCGTCGCATTCGTCGTACTTCTGTGTTATCGGGTGCTCTGGGATGAAGTTTCGACGTCTTAGGAGGTTCAAGCCAAGCGCCGAGAGGGCACTGTCGTGTATTGGAACCTCATCCGGCGTCGTTCTCCGTTGCTGAGCGATCTCGGTTCCGTTCGTAGCTGAACTTTTTCAACGCATGGAACCCACCCTCTGGAGCGTGATGAGGGTGCTAGAATCCGCACAGTGTCCCTCTTTGAGAGGCAAACAGGAGAGCCAACTCTTGAAGGAGCAACCTCAGGTCACGATCGACAGCGACGGCCCGTTCATCTGCGACATTGAAAGGACACGGGACTCCAAGGGATGCCTGAGATTGGCCATCATCGTGCATGGCAAGCTTCCGTTATCTGAGAATCCGGTCAACATAAAGGTCACCCATGAGGATGGCGAGATGGTCGGAACAGGCTACTTACTACGCGCCAAGGGGAGAGACAACGAACACACGACCGAGATTCTCGTCATAGGATAGACTCCAACGAGAACGAGTCCCCACACGTAACATGGGAGCAATACGGATGCGGCTTTCTGGTAGAGGGTGCACCGATGAGATGCCTCCGGCCCCTCGCCCTCCCGAGGGCGCGGCTGGGCCGATGACAGGATCGATACCTCTTTTCTCTCACAGACCCGGCTCTTCGCCTTGAGACCATGGGATGATCGAGACGTCTCCTGATTTCTCGATCACGGCATACTTGATCTGATCCATCCGCTCCAATCCCTGGGTCTGACGGGCCGCCTCCAAAATGTCGGCCTCCGTCACCCGGGACCGGCGCATGCGATCCTTCATCGGCGTACCGCTATCGACGACGATGAGCGGCGAACCATCGATGACCCGTCCCAGCATGGGAACACGGTTGGTTAGCCACCCCAGCACCAGGTCGATGCCGACCAGGCTCACTATCACGATGATGGCATTGGTGATCGAGAAGTCATCACCGAGAAGTGCCTGCTGGGTTGCTTCCCCGATGATCAGAAGCAGTATCAGGTCGAGGCTGGATATCTGTGAGAGGGTCCGCTTGCCCGAGACTCGAAATATCAGCAGTAAGACACCGTAGATAAGGAGGGCGCGCCATACCGAGGTCATCGGGCTCCGCCGTTCATGGGTACACCAATTGGGAGATTGAGAAGGAATCCTCTCCCACGGTTACTGTTCCGGCTACGAAGCCGGGGTTCGGGGGCTTGACTGAAAAGCGCACGAATAAGGGGTCGGCGCCCTCCTGCGCGAAGTCGAAGGCAGTGCCACCAGGAACTGCCACCACCGCATGTGGCTCTGGTTGGACCTCTTCGACTGTCACCTTGTCGAGGTAGGAGTCGCCGACTACCACGCGAGGAGTGGGTCCAGCAGCTTTCACAGAAATTCCGATCGCGGTGACAGCGTCGATCCGAGCAAACCGATCGTGAGTGACTGTGACCGCCTCCGAGGTCAGCTGTCGAGAGTTCAGAGGTCCGGAGCGACCGAGCAACCCGAGCAATGCTGCCAACACGACCAAAGCCATTACAACGCGACCCAGCCCCTCCACATAGATCATGGCATGTTGAGTGCTGAGCCCTTCGTCGATCTCGAGGCGGTGGCGGCGTCCCTGATCCATTATTGCCCCATACCCCTGGACGCGCCCGTTCACACTCCATTTTCTAATGTCTCGGTTCTGGGTTCCCTGTTTAGGACAGCCATGTATGGGTACGTATGCATTGCACTGATCGATGGAAGGATCACATGTACATCGGAGTTGGCACCCTCATTCTGATTATTTTGATCATTCTTCTAATTACCTAAGGCCTAGCGCGCTATCTGGTTCTAATCCACCCGTGGAGATTTCCATGGAGGTGATGAGCTATGAAGAATCGTCAGCAAGAAAGGTAAGGCAATGACTAGTTACGACATTCGGGGCGCCGAAACCGATACGACAAGTATTAGGGAGAGGTTCGGAGGAATCGATACACCCGCCGCTCTCAGTGGGATGCTGGCCGCTCTCGGCACCATCGTCTTTCTCGGTTCCTTAATCACTGCCGGTGCCGGGAGCCTCGACTACCAGCTCAATGCCATCGACATCGAAGGGAACATGCAAGAGGTGGCCATCGGTGGCGCCATCGCCTCTTTGCTCGTGGTGTTCGTGGCCTTTTTTATCGGTGGTTGGGCTGCGGGGCGCATCGCCCGTTTCAACGGAGTGATGAATGGCATAGGCGCTGCCCTCTGGATGCTGCTTCTGATCGCCGTTTTCGCGGCATTGGGTGCGTTTGTCGGCGCTGAATACAACGCCTTCCAACAAACCGGACTACCCGACTGGTTCTCCCAGTTCAGCAGTGACGAAGCAACCACCGGGGCCATCGTCGCTGGGATCATCCTGATCCTCGCAATGTTCGGGGGAGCTGCGTTCGGAGGGTCAGTTGGTGACTCCTACAACCGACGGGTCGACGCTGCACTCACCGACAATTCGACCCGGAGAAGGGGAGACAATGGGAGAGGGGAACCCGGGGATGATGGAGACCGGTACGAGGATGATAGAGACCGGTACCGGGAGGGGACGGAGACGAGGAAAGCAACGGATGTCCGGACTACTGAAACCGAGACCAATGAGCCCGGACAATCCGCAGAAACCCATCCGCGTGACCCGAAAGGACCGTGATCGCCATGGCACGCGCACCGGCAATTCTATCGGCTTCGACTCTAGGCGGGGATAAGATCGTCGGCCCCGAAGGCCACGATTTGGGGACCCTCAAGGACCTCATGATCGACACCACACACTCAGAGGTCGCCTATGCCGTGATGAGCCGAGGTGGGGTCGCTGGTCTGGGCGAGAAGCTGTTCGCCGTTCCGTGGGCTTTGCTCACGGTAGACGGAGACAACAAGCAGCTGGTGCTCAATGTCGATCCCGAGGTGCTCGACAACAGCCCCGGATTCGATTCCGACAACTGGCCTCAGTTCAACGACGCGGAATGGGGTCGATCTGTCTACGACCACTTCGGTGTTGATCCCTACTGGAACCAAGATCCCCCGCTCACCTGAGTCAGTAGGTCGCATCGAGAGCGGCTTTCCTCGGGTCCAAGTGCTGGCGCACGTTATGGAAAGAGACGGTGCCCCTGCTTTGGTTTGACGTCGTTGTCCTTGGGGTAGCACAAGCCCAAAGCACCGAAAGGTCCCATGAGCTCCGAACTACGAACACCAGAGGTTGACGATCTGGAGATGCTGGCACGACGTCTACGTATCGACAGCATCATCCCTACCACCGCTGCCGGTTCCGGCCATCCCACATCGGCGATATCGGCTGCCGACCTGGCCGCGGTCCTATTCACCCGTCATTTCAGATTCGACGTGAACAACCCGGGTCGTCTCGACAACGACCGCTTCGTCCTTTCTAAAGGGCACGCCGCCCCCCTCCTCTACGCTGTTCTAGCGGCTTTCGGTCTGATCGACCGTGACCGCCTCACTACGCTGCGTGAGGCGGGCAGCCCTCTCCAAGGTCATCCCGTCCCCACACTTCCCATGGTGGACGTTGCCACCGGATCACTTGGCCAGGGTCTATCGAACGGTCTCGGTTTGGCCATCGGACAGCAGATGCGCTCATTCGACTCCCGAACGTGGGTCCTGCTTGGTGACTCCGAGATGGCAGAAGGATCTGTGTGGGAGGCGATCGAACTCGCCGGAGTGCGAGGCGTCGGCAACTTGACCGCAATCGTCGATCTCAACCGCCTCGGTCAGAGGGGGGAGACGATGCACGGATGGGATGGGTCGTCCTTCCTGGAACGGGGAAAGGCCCTCGGCTGGATGGCAATCGAAGTGGACGGCCATGACGTGGTGGCGATAGATCGTGCCATGACCGAAGCAATAAATGCCGACGCGCCCACCCTCCTCGTGGCGCGCACCATCAAGGGGAAGGGCGTTTCTTTCGTGGAGGACGACCCGGACGGCCACGGAAAGGCCTTCTCATCGGAGGAGCAGGAACGGGCCTTGGAGCAGCTGGGTTCCGGTCCGGATGCGACATGGCCCTTCCTCGACAGCCCCTCGGGCGACCCACCCAATCGTCCCCCACCACCGACCTTCGAGACCGAGGTGACCTACGAGAAAGGGGTAGCAACCCGCGATGCCTTCGGTGCGGCCCTGACAGCATGGGTCACCGACGATGGATCCGTCGTCGTCATCGACGGGGAGGTGGGCGACTCCACCCGAACCGAGGCGGTGGACGATGAACATCCCGGTAGATTCATCCAGGGATACATCGCGGAGCAGAACATGGTGGGGATGGCGTCGGGCTTGCAGACTCTGGAGTTCCATCCCGTCGTGGCGACCTTTGGTGCATTCTTCACGAGGGCTCACGACTTCATCAGGATGGCAGCGGTGGGAAACGCCACCATGACCCTGGTGGGCTCCCACGCCGGTGTTTCCATCGGCGAGGACGGACCCTCCCAGATGGCTCTCGAAGACATTGCAATGATGCGGAGTTCGGGTGCCGTGGTGCTCTACCCCTCCGACGGCAACTCCGCCCAAGCTCTGTTGAAGTTGGCGTTGAATCAGCAGGGGCTGTCCTACCTGCGGACCACGCGAGGCAAGACGCCACATTTGTATGTGCCCGGGACAGAGTTCAGCCTCGGTGGCTCCCATCTCCATAGGTCGTCGGGAGACGACCTGGTGACCGTGGTCGCTGCGGGCGTCACCGTCTTCGAGGCGCTCGATGCCTCCCAGAGGATGGAGACCGATGGCATCGGGGTGCGTGTGCTCGATCTCTATTCGGTGTCACCACCGGACATTTCTACGCTGTCCCGCTGCCTCTCGGAGACGAGGGTATTGATCGTGGTGGAGGACCACCGCGGACCCGGAGGCATCGCCGAGACAGTGACCCGGGCTCTGATGGAGGTGGGTGAGGTCACCGGCAGGATCGTCTCCCTCGCCGTATCGGGCATGCCCGGCTCGGCCACCCCCGTGGAGCAGAGGCGGGAGGCCGGGATCGACAGCGATGCCATCGTGGACACAATCCGTAAGTTGGTGGGGGTGAAGACAGCACGGGCAAGCACCTGAAGGGACCCGAGAGAAGGAGAGCATCATGTCAGTCATACTGGCCGCTATCGATTCGTCGACGGCGACACCCGCCGTGGTGGAGCGAGCGGTGCAACAGGCGAAGTGGGCCGAAGCGGAACTTCATGTGATCCATGTGTTCCGGCCCCTCACGTCGGTCTACGGGGTGGAGGGGCCCTACGTCGTGGAGGAGCCGGACATCCAGGAAGCGGAGCGGGAGGCAATCTGGCAGGTGGCCTCACCCATCCTGGACAACTCCGATCTGGAATGGGTTCGTGTTGACAGGGTCGGTCACCCGGTGCGGGAGGTGAGCATGTATGCCGACGAGGTCAAACCCGATCTGATCGTGCTGGGGACCCGCGGACGCGGTGAGATATCGTCCTTACTGCTCGGCTCCACCAGCCACGGTGTCATCCACGACGTCGCTTGTGATGTCCTGGTCGTCAAGCCCCCGCCGGAGGAGGAGTGACCCGGTGGCCTCTTCACAACAGCTGGAGGAACTGACCTCTGATGGGGCTCGCCCGGCACTCGCCCGAAACCTCGGCCACGTTGCCGACCCGCCGAAGCAGCCAGGCAAAGGCTTGCCGATATCAGGAGCCGATCCGT
>WHTL01000278.1 GCA_009377735.1 Acidimicrobiia bacterium | reverse complement strand
GCAGTCGGCGTTGACACCCGAAACTGGAACAAAGCCCACATCACCTGACCCGCCCCCAAGCCGAGACCGGCGCACACACCCCAAAAATCAGGGTTTGTAGTGACAAACACGTTCTATCGCAAGTCCCTGACCAGGCACTATACGATTCTCGTGTCAAAGTTGGGTCGTACGCTCCTGGCTCGAATGCGTCGAGGGTGTTGGCGTCGGTGTGGAGGCAATCGATAGCCAGGTCGTACTCCTCGGCCATGTCGGCGATGCGATCGAGGGCGTTCTGGGAGATGTCGCTGGCTACGACACTCCACCCTTGCTGTGCCAGCCAGATAGCGTCACCTCCCTCACCAGCGCCCACATCGAGCGCCCGGCCAGGTGCGAGATCCCCGACTTCGTGGAGGAGGGTTTCGTTGGGGTGACCACTCCAGATCGGATCCGTCCCGTAGCGGCGATCCCAGTAGGTCTCAACGGGTGATGGTCGGCTAGCGGTTTCGATGTCCTCGTGGGCGAGACTGGAGCTGATCATGGCGCCGACCCGGCTGCCGTCGGCTGCGGCATGCAGAACCTGAAGACTGGGGTCGGTCACATTCCCCGCCGCATAGATTCCCGAGATGGCCGTTTCGCCGGTTTCGTCCGTCTCCACGAAGTCCCCGAGCCCAGAAGGGTGTTCTGCCGGTTTGAGACCAATCGACGCGAAGGGCTCCGCCCGCACCTCGAACCGGGTGCCGACCACGACAGCGTCGGCGTCGATGCGGTCGCCATCGGCCAGCTCCACGCTGGCGATATGCCCGTCGTCGCCGGTCACGATGCGCTCCACTTTTTCGTCCATCACAGTCACCCCGGTCGTGCGCAGGGGGGCTAACTCGGGGTTGTCGGATTCGACCCCGTCATGCAACACCAAGGTGAACCGGTCACTCAGACGACTGAACAGTCCGGCGGGGTGCAGACCCATCGGATGGGTCACTATCTGGACGATTCGCCGATCACGGATCTCGAAGCCATGACAGAACGGACAGTGGACTACATCGCCACCCCAATGCTGGGCCAGTCCCTCGATATCGGGTAGTTCGTCGACCAGACCTGTGGCGGCCAGCAGCCGTCGTGCGACGAGCGAATGGCCACCGGCGAGCTCGACACGGAATTCATGGTCGATACGGCTCACGTCGACCGCTCGACCGGAGATGATCTCGCCGCCGTAGCTGCGGACTTCCTCGCGACCGATTGCGGTCAGCTCCGAAGGCGGCACCCCCTCGTGACCGAGGTAGCTGTGCATGTGGGCGGCGGGGGCGTTGCGTGGCTCACCACTGTCTATGACCACGACAGAGCGGCGCTGACGCACCAGTTGCAGGGCAGCGGCGAGTCCGGCCGCCGATCCACCGATCACGACGACGTCAAAGTTTCGTTCGATGTTTGGGTGTTCACTCATAGCTCCCGAAGATACAGCTTAACTCGATATTTGCAAGAGGGCTTGCTATATTCGCAAGGAGGATGCGAACATGACGACCGAATCGAATCAGATCGAACAGTTGGTGCGAACCCGGCTCCGTAGTCTGCGAAACACGCTGGGCCTGTCCCTTGATGATCTAGCCACCCGCGCCAACCTGAGTGCGTCCACCATCAGTCGGATCGAGACCGGAAAGCGGACCGTGAGCCTCGACGTCCTCCTCCCCCTCGCCGATGCCCTCCAGATAGGCGTTGACTCATTACTCGATACGAGCAGTGACGACGATGTTGTGATCCGGCCGGTGGCTAGACACTCGGGCAACCACACCACCTGGATGCTGGGCCGTGCCAATGGGAACACGTTGGCGGGCAAGATGCGCATCGAACCGACAGATCGTCCAACCGAGTTGAACGTTCATCCCGGTCATGACTGGTTCTTCGTGATTGCAGGGAGGGTGCGGTTGCAACTGGGGGAAAGAGAGATCACGGTCGAGACAGGTGAGGCGGCGGAGTTCAGCACGATGACCCCACATTCCATCGAAGCCATCGACGACCCGGCAGAGCTCGTGATGATCTTCGACCGAGACGGCCAACGCGCCCACGTCCACCACGAAAGCGACGGGTGAAGGGTGTACGTTTCGGCACGAGTGGCCCCGCGCGTCTGAGCAACTTCGTTATCAATCGACCAGCAGCCAGCGGGTGTTAGTCCCACGAGTCAAACCCTGCCTTTGAGGTTCGGGGATCAGCCCCAGGTCATGTTGATGCTGCGTTCGAAGTTGACATATCCGGCCCGGTGGAAAGCGTTCGCCATTTCAGAGTGGGGAACTATAGGAGCTGTCCATCGGTTCGGCTTCGGATATAAGTCCGACTTCCGACGCTCAAGGGAATCTACGCAGCCGGCCGTAGCTCGAAATGGCAGGTGTGATGACCACGGAGCTTGTGCAGCACAGGGACGACGATGCCGTGGAGAATGGGGTGTTTTCTTTGGATGAGGCGGCGGGCACGGTCCTCCTCCGCACCCTTCACGCGGCGGGCCCGTGCCCACATGTACGGGCCCACCTCCTTGCCGTTGAACGTTGATGGCGCCACTTTGACCTGGTTGTTGTTGCGCAGGCGTTTGAACTTGCCCGCCGTGGTCCAGGTTCTCACGTAGCCATGGGTCGGGTCCTCCCCGACTGCGATGCTCACCGGCGTCGAGACCGGCGTACCATCCCGACGAAACGTCGTCATGGCCACCGTGTTCTGACGGCGAAGGTGGTCGAATGTCTTCCTCCTGTCAGGTCCTTTCGCCCTCTTTGCTTTTGCGTCTCGCGATGCACTAGGCGGTTCTCCGCCGATCACGGTGCCCTCAGTCATGGGATCTCCTTCGTTTAAGGCGTTCATACATAGGACACCGCGTGTTCGGTCGGTGTGACAGTCGAGGCCTGAGGATGCCACCGAGAAATTTACGGAATGACTCGGACCTGACGGTGACCGGTTATTAACGTGAGAGTGACGCGGATAGTAGGGAGTCCCATGTTCGGCATCTGGTACAACGCGACGACGACCGTCTCTCTCCGTTAGCACGTTGTCACGCGGGGTTGTCACCCGGCTCGACCACTATCCCCTTTCTGTCGGTCCCGCGCCGTGACTGAGCTCGACCCGCCATCCACCCACGAGGAAACAAGATGGCAGCGCGTTTGGCGTGTCGCACTGGTGGTGGTCTTTCTCTATGGCTTCCTGGTAGGGATCAATGGCCTAGAGGCGGGGATCGAGGAGTTTGGATCCGGCTTCTCTGAGCGACTCTTGAGGGCGGTCGACAATCCCGTGGCCGGTTTGTGTATCGGCATCCTCGCTACGGCGCTGGTCCAGTCGTCGTCGGTAAGTACATCAACGATCGTGGGTCTGGTAGGAGCGGGGGCACTCACGATTCCGGCGGCCGCTCCCATGATCATGGGAACAAACATCGGCACCACGATCACCAACACGATCGTCTCTCTGGGGCATGTGCGGCGGGGGATGGAGTTCCGTCGTGCCTTCGCGGGAGCCACCGTCCACGACTTCTTCAACGTCCTCACCGTGATGGTCGCCCTGCCGCTGGAGTTGGCATTCGGGGTGCTATCTAGGACTGCCGGGCTGATCACATCCCTCCTCCGGGGTGGTGAGGGGATCAGCGGTGTGACGGCAGAGAGCCCCATCAATCTTGTGGTGGGTTGGCCCGTGGTGCGGTTGGAGCAATTTCTCGCCGACACTTCGTCGTTCATTGCGGGCGTGATCTTCGTGGGCGTGGGGGTAGTTCTCATCTTCTTAGCGCTCATCATGATCACCAAGACCATGAGAATCCTCATGGCGGGAGGCATCGAGCGCGCCATGAACCGGATGCTGGGTCGCGGTGTGGGTCTCGGAGGCATCATGGTGGGTTTGGTGGTCACTATTTTGGTGCAGAGCTCATCCATCACCACCGCGATATTGATCCCGATGTTGGCCGCCGGTGTCCTCACGCTGCAGAACGCGTATCCGGTGACCTTGGGAACAAATGTCGGTACGACGCTCACCGCGATCGTTGCCTCGCTGGCGCTCACATCGCCGGCCGCGCTCACCATCGCTCTTATCCACACTCTCTTTAACGTATTCGGGATCCTCCTCTTCTATCCCATACCGATTATGCGTTCGATCCCCATCCGTTTGGCGACGACAATGGCGCGGATCGCCCACGAGCGGGCGCGTTACGCCCTCGCCTACGTCGTGGTTGTTTTCATTCTCCTCCCCTTGCTTGGGGTTCTCGTCCTGGCATGATGTAGGTATGGTGTTCGAGCTTTTCCGGAGAAGCGAGAGCCAGGTCGAATCCATTGAGGATGAGATCGCGGCGATGCTGTCTACAGCGGTGGAGACCTACCAGTTGGCCACCGACGCCTTGACCCGCCGCGTCGAGCCAGGGTCGGTCGGTCCCAAGCTTAGAAAGCGCGACAAGAGGATCAACAAGGTGGAGCGGGCCATACGTCGTCAGCTCGTCGTCCATGCCGGGGTGAGGGGAAACGAGGCAGATGTTCCCCTGCTCTTGGTTTACATGTCCATCGCCAAGGACACGTGGGATCTGGCCGCGGCTGGAGCGGATATGAGCTCGGGCTCCGATCTGGAGATGGTGGACCGGGTCCGCACCGAGGTGACGCAACTCATCGGCGAGTCTGCCCGAGTCTTTGGCGAGCGTGACGTCGAGACCGCCATCTCGGTTCTCAAGGATGCCGATGACACTGTCGACCAATATGAGCACCGGATGCTGGCCCAATACACCGCAGCGGAAGGTGCCGCGGCCCGGGCGTTGTTCTATCGGTACGCCCAGAGGATCACGGCCCACTTGATGAATGTCCTCACCGCGGTGGTGATGCCCTTCGAGCGTCTCGATTACTGGGACGAGGACAAAATCGACCGCGAGCTCTAGTCGAGATCCGATCAGAGAGTTCTCAAACTTCTCCTCGCAAGCGAAAACCCTAGCCAGGCGGCTGTCTCGTGGGGTCTACCGCCACGACCGGCGTCCGGCCGAACCCCGGATTCGGGACTCGCGGGGGCCGTTGGTCCGCTCAATTGGAATGGCTCAAACTTTTCTCGACGCCGCCCAGGTGGACGAGCTGGTGACGATGTACCGCGGCGGAAAGACCATGCGGGAGGTCGCCGAGCACTTCCGTGTGCACCGCACCACGGTGGCGATCCACCTACGTCGCCGGTCGGTTCCGGTGCGCCGGGTAAGCTGACGGGTGAGCAGGTCGCCGAGATCGGTGCGCTCTACGACCGGGGGGGCGATGTGGGTCAGGACACCGCTCGCCGGGCGGTGCTCGACGCCGGCAGTAGTCTGAGTACGGTCCGGTGAACGCGGGGCGCGCATCAAGGGAGAGCAACGAGATGAGACCACTTCGATACTCGATCAACGTCACGCTCGACGGCTGCTGCCATCACGAGGCAGGGCTCCCCCCGGACGAGGAGTCGATGCGCTACTGGACCGCTGAGATGGAACG
>WHTL01000045.1 GCA_009377735.1 Acidimicrobiia bacterium | reverse complement strand
GCTCACGCCGTTGCAACCGAGCTCGGCGAGGTTGGACGGCAAATCGACCTCCGATCCATCGGCATAGAACATCCGCACGGCCGGGCATCCTTCGAGCCAGTAGACCAGATAGCGACCGCCACCCGAGCTGACACCGGCCGCTCCCAGTGGGTCTCCCCCGACCTCCTGGGTGACCGCCTCTCCATGGCTCTCCAGATTCCAGTATCTCAGCTCGCCATCCACCATGGTGGTGTATACGGCCCTCCAACCCCTATCGGATTCGACCACAGTCAAGTCGGAGACCCCCTTGGACTCTGCCAGGGTCACGCCCTCCTTCGCGCTGGCAGGAACAAGATCACATAGGCATCACGGGTGGTTCGACTGTCGTCGTAGTCGACAACTGTCAAAACGAATCCACCATGACCATCGGAGACGACGGGGAGCGGGAGGTGCTCTCCGTGCAACGAGGAGAAGTCACTGGCAATGTGTGCGCTCTGCCCATCGGAGGTGATCAATTGGACTCCGCTGATCTTGGTGCCGTCCATCTCAACGGCGATCCGGGCCTCCTCGAAGACCTGACCTTCCCCCAGAACCGTGGAGTCGGGAGTAACGGTGGTGACGGGCTGGTCGACACTGGTGACCGGCCCGAAGGGTGCCACCGATGGTTCGGGATCGCTCATTGGCGCCGAAAGCCCGGCACCCCTGATGAGCACCGTGCCGATGATGACCAAGACTGTCACCATGGCCGCGGCAGGGAGCAAAGCCCAAGAGAAGGATCCGGCCGGGGATCGGGGCGCGGAGTCGCCCTCAGGTAGTTCGACCCGGTTGGCTGCTTCCTTGAGATACCGACCTAAACGCCGTTCCAGATCCGTGGTCGGCTGATCGTACATCGCGCCCATGTCCGGTACACGCTCCAACCGCCCCAATCCGTTCCTGGAACATTTTGGTTATTCGACTGATGGGAACCCAGAGGTAACCTGACTCTGATGAGCTCGGATTTCACCTGGGGTGTCTCCACATCTGCCTTTCAGATCGAGGGTGCCACCCACGCCGACGACCGCGGAGAGTCGATCTGGGACCGATTCCACGCCGAGGGGCACATGCCCGACGGTGGTGAACCGGCCACCGACCACTATCACCGTTACCAAGAAGACATTGCCCTTATGGGAGAACTGGGAGTAGGAGGATATCGCTTCTCCATTGCCTGGCCCCGCGTGATGCCCGATGGGAAGACCATCAACCCCGCGGGTCTCGACTTCTATGACCGACTGGTCGACGAGCTGCTCGCCGCCGGCATCGCCCCCTGGCCCACCCTGTACCACTGGGACCTTCCCATCGCCGTGCAGGATCGTGGCGGCTGGCCGCACAGGGATACGGTCGGGCGGTTCATGGATTACACCGCCGCCGTGGTCGACCGTCTCGGCGACCGGGTCGGTCATTGGATCACCCAGAACGAGCCGTGGGTCTCGGCGATGCTCGGACATCGCGATGGGTACTTCGCCCCAGGAATCGCAGACTGGAAGCTGGCCCTGCGAGCTGGGCATCATCTTCTCCTCTCCCATGGTCGGGCTACCGAGGTGATCCGGGAGTTGGGTGGAGAATCCCAAGTGGGTATTGCCCTTGATTGCCGGGCCGGGTACCCCGCCAGCGACTCCGCCGAGGACATCGATGCTGCCAGTCACTTCGACGGGTTCCGCAACCGATGGTTCTTCGACCCGGTGCACGGCAAGGGTTACCCCGAGGACATGGTGGAGGCGTATGCCGAGGCGGGGAGATTCGAAGGTGATCCCCTCGATTTCGTGCAGAGCGACGACATGGAGGTTATCGCCACACCCACCGACTTCACGGGGATCAACTACTACACCTCCCTCGCCGTGAACACCGCCAACAAGGAACGGGAAGTCGCGGAGTCGGAGCCCGGACCCAACCCGGCGCCGGGATACACCGAAATGGGATGGGCCATCACTCCGGAATGGCTAACCAAGTTCCTGGTGAGGGTAAACGAGGATTACGGGCCGTCTTCCATCGTCATCACCGAGAATGGAGCCAGCTACTCCGACGGTCCCGACGAGACGGGGAAGATCAACGACCAGAGACGCATCGATTACCTCGACGCCCACATCGCCGCGGTGGGCGATGCCCGAGGCCAGGGTGTGCCCATCACCGGCTATTTCGAGTGGTCCCTCCTCGACAACCTCGAGTGGGTCGCCGGATACGGGCAACGGTTCGGCATTGTCCACGTCGACTTCGAGACTATGACCAGGACCCCCAAGGCAAGCTACCACTGGTACCGCGACCGCATCGACCAGGGCTTGTAGTCCCCCGTCCCCCGTCCCTCATCGTTCTGTGAGGATCTCTGACGCGATAGAGCGAGACAATACGCACAGAAGGGTGAAGACCGGACCCCCTCATCGTTCTGTGAGGATCTCTGACGCGATAGATCGAGAAGATACGCACAGAACCATGGTCCCTCCACCACTCCTGGCGAGGTTCACCCGCCGGACAGGGAGAAGTGCTGGTAGTCCTTGAGGCTGTTCCAGGTGCCACCCCAGGTCCAGCCGATCTCGGCGAATGCCTCAGCGACCACATCGCCATCCTCAATCATGCCGGGCAGACCACGGTCCCTATCGACATAGGCCGTCGCCAACTCCGGGAGAACGACCTCGTCCTTGACGTACGGATTGTGGAAGGGGTTTATGTCGATGGCGGTGCCCAGGGCGTGCTGGGACCAACCCGAGTCCTGACCGACTACCGGGCGGCACGCGAAAGCCGAGGTGACGTTGCCGTCGCCTGTTGGTGGTGCGTCGAGGTCCTCGGGTGAGGTGATCCGCATCTCCTCGATCGGGAACTCCGCCTCGAAGAGCATTTCGAACACAAACACCAAGTCTTCCGCTACGGCCATGTCCACCAACAGCTCGCCAGTGTGATGGCGAGCATCGAACCCGACGAATGTCACCGTCATATAGGCAAGATCCTCGGCCGTGATGGGGCAGTCCTCCACCCAAGTGGACCGCTCCAGAACGTCGTCATGGACCTCGTCGATGGTGGAATGAAACGAGTCGTCCGGTGGTGGAGGAAGGACATCCTCAGTGGTGAACCGCCGATCCTGCAACTCCGGCGGGGTGGGCTGCACCTCGCCCAGTCCGTTCTCGTCGGTGGGGAGCACCCGTGTCCCCAACCAATCGGGAGGTAGGGTGACACCTTCTGGCAGGGTGGTCTCCGCAGACGTCTGTGGCGTAGTCTCCGGTGTTGTGGATGTGGGGACAACGGTCGTAGTGGCAGCGCTGGTCGAAACCGCCGTACTGGTTGTCGAACCAGGTGTGGATGCCGGGGTGTCCAGGGCAGTGGTGGATGGCGCTGATTCCACCTCTGTGTCAGTTTGTTCGCTGTCCGTCCCACACGAAACGGCGACGAGTAAGACGAGGATAGATACCGCTATGTGCTTCGGGCCGGAAGACCACACCCTTTGACCGATAGTTACTCCGCAGGTCGACGAGCCGACAGTACCCATGATGTGATCCAACCTGGTCATAATCATGTGATGCTCTTTGGAATAGAGGCGGGTGGCACCAAGTTCATCCTTGGTGCAGGCTCCGCGCCCAATCACATCCTGGAACGGGTCAGGATCCCTACCGAGCACCCTTCGGTCACCATCCCGGCCGTAATCGAAGCCATGCAAGGACTTGCCGACCGCCACGTTCGACCCGATGCCATCGGTATCGCCAGCTTCGGCCCTGTGGAGATCCGTATCGACCATCAACAATGGGGCCACCTGCTTGCCACCCCGAAACAGGAGTGGGTCGGAGTCAATCTGGTGGGTCCAATAGCCGACGTTTATGCTGTCCCACTTGCACTGGACACCGATGTCAACGGCGCTGCCCTCGCCGAAGGCGCCTATGGGGCTGGAAAGGACGTCTCCAACCTGGTTTATCTCACCTTTGGGACCGGGGTCGGTGGTGGGCTCGTCGTTGGTGGTGGGACCATCCGAGGGGCGGGGCATCCGGAGATGGGTCACATCCGTGTCCCCCGTCACCCCGATGACGACTTTCCAGGTGTCTGCCCCTATCACGGTGACTGCCTGGAGGGGATGGCCTCGGGACCGGCGATCGAGACGCGGTGGGGAAAACCGGCCAACGAGCTCGACTCGAAACTGGAGCCGGTCTTGGAGCTCGAGGCTCACTACATCGCCCATGCCCTCGCCAACATCGTCTATGTCGTCGCCCCGGAACGATTCGTGCTTGGTGGCGGTGTCTCCAATTTGCCCGGTTTTCATCGAGCGATATCTGAGCGGCTCGCCGAACTCCTGTCCGGTTACCCCGGCATCCCTCACCACGCTGCCGAGAGCTTCGTGGTCGCGCCCGGACTCGGCGAAGACGCCGGTCTCACCGGGGCCCTGATGCTGGCTGCATCGGTCAGGTAGTTTGGTCGAGTCCGATGCCTTCGGCCACGAATGACCACATCTCCTCGACTAGACCGAACCGGTCCAAGGGTCCATCGGGTCGGTACCAGCGCTCGGTGGCATTGAGCAGGGAGAGTATGAATATCCCTGCCATCTTGGGATCGAGGTCCGATCGAAAGTTTTCTCGTTCCACCCCATCGGCGAGCACCTCCCGGAAGACCGACTCATACTCGTCGCGTCGACTTACCACCCGATAGCGGTCGTGGAGGGCGTTGGCCTCGTTGAGGAAGGTGCGCACCTCGTCGAGATGGTCGACCACTACGTCGATGTGACCGGAGATGAGGGCTTGGAGTTGTCGCTCCGGCTCGTCTGCGGACTGCAGGGCGGCCTGTGCAGATGCCTCGAATAGGGCCGCTCCCATCTCCACCACCTCGACCAGGAGGTCTTCCTTGGACGAGACGTGGGAGTAGAGAGAGGATCCGAGAAGCCCCAGCTCTCGTCCCAGGTCGCGCATGGAGGTGCCGTGGTAGCCCCGCTCGGCGAACAGCCGCGCCGCCGCCTTGACGACGTCTTCCCGGGAGCGTCGCAACGTGGTGGTCTTCTCAGACGTCATAGGAGACCGCCACCTCGTCACTGGTGGGATGCGACTGACAGGTGAGGACGTAGCCCGCCTCGAGCTCGTCGGGGGTGAGGGCGTGGTTCTTGTCCATCGTCACCGTGCCTTCGGTCAGGCGACCCCTACAGGAGGCGCACATCCCGCCCTTGCAGCTGAACGGGAGCTCTTGGCGCACTCGGAGGGCGGCGTCGAGGACCGACATGTCGGGATCCATACGGGTGGTGGTGGCCCGTCCGTCCAGGGTCACCACCAGCGCCACCGCGCCTTCATACTCGTGGTCCTCCCCGTCGTCGGGCATCTCGGGTTGTGGTCCGGCGAAGAACAACTCGTCGTGGATGTGTTCGGGTGCCACCCCCCATTCGCCCAGGACCTCCCGTGATGTCTCCACCAGCCCATAGGGACCACACAGATACCAGACGGAGATGTCTGCGACCGGCACCAACTTCTCGAAGAGTTTCTGTAGCTTGTGGGCATCGATCCGACCCGCAAAGAGTGGAACCTCGGGGGTTTCTCGGCTGAGGACGTGGATGAGATGGAGACGATCCGGGTAGCGGTTCTTGAGCCCCGCCACCTCCTCGAGGAACATGATGGAGTCTGCCGCCCGATTGCCGTAGATCAGGGTCCAGCTGGAATCGGGCTCGGACTCCAAGGTGGTATCCAGAAGCGATAGCACCGGTGTGATCCCGGATCCGGCAACGATGGCACCTCGGTGCACACGTGTGTCGGGATCGGGGTCGATGGTGAAGTCACCAACCGGCGCCGCCACATCGAGAACATCTCCCGGAGCGAGTTCGGTCGTCGCATATGTGGAGAAAGCACCGCCGGCGAGGTGCTTCACCCCCACCCTTAGGGTGCCGTCAAACGCGTTGGAACAGATGGAGTAGCTGCGTCGCACGTCACGACCGTCGACCTCGGTCCGCAGCATGATGTGCTGGCCGGCAATGTAAGAGAACTCCTCCGCCAGTTCCTCGGGAACGTCGAAGGTGACGGCTACGGCATCGTCGGTGAGACGTTCCACCTCGGAGACCGCAAGAGGGTAAAAAACAACCCCGGTCATCTCGGTCTGGGTGGCGACCGTCATTGCCCTAGTGCCCCCCGTAGTGCCTTGAAGTGGTTGAAGGGCTCACCACACGACACGCACACCATCAGGGCCTGACAGGCAGTGGCGCCGAAGAAGGACGCCATGCGGGACTGCTCATCACCGCAAAGTGGACAGGTAACCGCGTTGTCGGGTGGTGCAATCCCCACCTTCGAGAGGAGCCGATGGGCCTCGGGGGTCATATCGTCGGTCGTCCACGCCGGTGATAGCCGCGTCTCCACCCGACCCGGAACGCCAAGTTCGTCCAGCTTTGCCTCGATGGCGGAGCGGATCTCGCTCATGGCGGGGCAGCCTGAGTATGTGGGGGTTATCACCACTCTTGCTTCACCGTCTTCTACCGTGACACCTCGCAGGATGCCCAGATCGGAGATGGAGAGCACTGGAATCTCGGGGTCGGTGACCGTGGAGACGGCCTCCCGAATCTCCCCGACGGTGAAGGCATCAGCGGATAGGGACAGCCGTCGCCGCGAATCTCTTGTTAGCATGCGTCGTCGTCCTCCTATCCGCTCACGCCCGTCACCATGTGAGCCCCGGGCAGGACTTCTGCATCCATTGCATCTCCCCGAGCAGATGTCCCAGATGGTCGGAGTGAAAACCCTGTCGACCCCCATTGCGCTGATAGTCGTCGGTGGGCACCTCCAGAGTCGCTGCTTCGAGAATGGCCGTGACCGGGGCTCGCCATTCGTCGGCGAGAGACGAAGGATCGACCCCTATCCCCTGCTCCATCATCTCATGGTCCACGGCGTCGGAGAGGAACATCTCACCGGTAAATCGCCAGAGGTCGTCGACCGCCTGCTGCATCCGATGATGGGACTTGTCGGTGCCATCGCCAAACCGGATCGCCCACAGACGAGAATGGTGAAGGTGGTATCGGGCCTCCATCGCCCCCTTCTGGGCAACCCCTGCAAGCACCTTGTCGGCGCTGGAGGAGAGCTCCCTCCAAAGTAGGACCTGGTAGGCGTCGATGAACAAGGAGCGGACAAGGGTGGCGGCGAAGTCGCCATTGGGCTGCTCCACCAGGATCAGGTTCCGAAACTGCCGCTCATTGCGGAACATGGCGAGATCGTCCTCGTCACGGTCGTTCCCCTCCAACTCCCCGGCATGAGAGAGGAGAGCGCGGGCTACACCGAGATGATCGAGGCCGATGTTGCCCAGGGCGATATCAATCTCGAGATCGGGGGCACGGCTGATCCAAGCCGAGAGACGTTGCGCCAGTATCAGATTGTCGTCGGCGTGGCGTAGGACGGACTCGAAGTGGGGACCCCCGAAACCCGGCTTCAAACCCTGGGGGGCAGTGCTCTGCACGGTGTCCCCCCTCACATTTGCCCCACTTCGTCCGGGAGGTCGTAATGGGTGGCGTGGCGGTACGGCTTGTCCACCACGTTGAAATAGGCGTCGGCATCGGAGGGGTCGGAGGCCGAGATCGACTCGGAGGGGACCACCCAGACACTCACCCCTTCGGCGCGTCGGGCATACACATCGCGGGCGGCGGCAACCGCCGTCTCGGCATCGGGCGCGTGGAGACTCCCGCAGTGGTTGTGAGACAGGCCCCGTCGCGCCCTGATGAACACCTCCCACAACGGCCAGGACTCTTGTTCTGTCCCTGTTTCGGTCTCAAACACCTCGCCTTCGGTATGTGGCACGTCATAGGTCATGGACGGACCTCCTCCCCACCCTTCTGCGTGGATCTTTGACGCGATAGAGCGAGAAAATCCGCGCAGTACGAGGTCACCGCCCAGCCCCCACCCTTCTGTGCGGATCCCTGACGCGATAGAGCGAGGAAATCCGCGCAGAACGAGGTCATTGTGAGGACTCTTTGGCGGCATGGGCCAGGACCGCTTTCCGGACCCAGGCTCCTTCGTCCCACGCTCGCGACTTGTTCTCGATGCGCTCCCGGTTCATGGGACCGTTCCCCTCGACGACGGCCCAAAACTCGTCCCAGTCGATCTCACCGAAGTCGTAATGGCCTCTCTTCTCGTTCCATTGCAGATCGGGGTCGGGAAGGGTCACCCCGAGCACCTTCGACTGCTCCACGGTCATGTCGATGAACTGCTGGCGAAGATCGTCGTTCGAAACCCGCTTGATCTTCCATGACATCGACTGTTCGGTGTGGGTGGATTCGGAATCGTTGGGGCCGAACATCATAAGCGACGGCCACCACCATCTGTCCACCGAGTCCTGGACCATCTCTCGTTGGGTTTCGGAGCCTCCCATCATGGTGAGGAGGATGTCGAAGCCCTGCCGCTGATGGAAGGACTCCTCCTTGCAGATGCGGACCATCGCCCGGCTGTAGGGGCCGTATGATGCCCGTTGCAACATGACCTGGTTGGTGATGGCGGCACCGTCCACTAACCATCCGATGGTCCCCATGTCGGCCCATGACAACGTGGGGTAGTTGAAGATCGACGAGTACTTGTGTTTCCCGGCGTGAAGCAGTTCCATCATCTCGTCGCGGGTGATGCCCAGGGTCTCTGCCGCCGAATAGAGATAGAGACCGTGGCCGGCCTCGTCCTGCACCTTCGCCATGAGGATCGCCTTGCGATGGAGGGTGGGCGCCCTGCTGATCCAGTTCCCCTCCGGCTGCATCCCAATGATCTCAGAGTGGGCGTGCTGGGCTATCTGACGGATCAGGGTCTTGCGATAGTCGTCGGGCATCCAGTCTCTGGGCTCTATCTTCTGCTCGGCGTCGATGATCGCCTGGAACAGATCCCCGGGATCGACCTCTGGTCTGGTCTCGGTGGTGGTCATGGTGTCCATATTAACGAACGATCGTTCGTTCGTCTAGCAGCTCGTCTGGAATGACCGCGCTCGGTGGTTGTTGAAAGGAGCACCCTAGAGGAACGGATCACCGCAGATGGAGTTACGTCAAGCCGAGCCAACACTCATTAATGGTCGTCTCGGGACCCTGGTCACCCTGAAACGGAACGGTCGGCCCCAGATCTCCGATGTCGGCTATCACTACGCCGATGGTGTCGCCCGTATCTCGATCACCGAGGACCGCGCCAAGACAACCAACATCCGTCGCGATCCTCGTGTCTCGCTACATGTCCGCCCCACCGGGTGGGGATATGTGGTGACCGAGGGCATGGGCGACCTGAGCCCGGTGTCCACCGATCCAGGTGACGAAACGGGCAGGGAGTTGTTGGAGATCCACGATTTAATCCAGGGCAAACCACATCCGGATCCCGATACGTTCTTCGAGGCGATGGTCACCGACAACCGCCTCGTCCTCAGCATCGGCATCGACTACGTCTACGGGGCGCTCTCGGGCTGAAGGCGCCGTGACCTACGAGTCCGTTAGCCGCCACGCCAAGGGGAGAACGGTGGCGGCGATGGCCGCCTTGATCACCCCGCCGATGAGGAAGGGAACCACTCCGACGGCGAATGCCTCGGCGACGCCATAGTCGAGGACCACCATGAGACCGGCCATACCGGTGGCGTAGATGAGGATCGTCCCCAATACGAAGGTGACGATGGCGGTCATGACGGTACGGTCCAATCTCTTCTCAGCAAGCCACCCCACCAGACCGGCCGCGATGGGGAACCCGATCAGATAACCCACCGTTGGACCCACGAAATGTTCGACACCAAAGCCGCCACCGGAGAAAACCGGAGCGTTGACAAGCCCCATGATGAGGTAGAGAATCTGGGAGGCGACCCCGATGCGCATGCCTAGAGCAGCACCGGCCACCAATACTGCCAAGGTCTGTCCGGTAATCGGCACCGGCCACATGGGAATCTCGAATTGGGCAAACACCGAGGTGAGTAAGGCGCCGCCCAGGGTGAGGGCCACGGTCCAGACCAGGGAACGATCGGCAAAACGGTAGGCGAGTACTCCTGGAGTCATGGCTCGGGTTGTCATTTGGTCCTTCCTCGATGTCCCGGACGAGACTAACTCGTTCCACGACAATGTGGCCACCCCCAAACCGTTCTGTGAAGGAAGACCGCGCCCACAACTCGGAAACCGAACAGAATGGGTGGTCAGTACGAGACGGGTCGCAAAGACTCGGCGATGGGGAGGGTCTCTTCTAGCGAGACGGTGGTCTCTATGCGATGGGTGACGCCATCCGCCTCCCAGAGGAGGACGTGGGCGGCGAGACGGGTCGACTCCTCCCGCACGGCGCCGTCGCCGTCCAGATAACGGAGCACATGCGGTTCGCCCTCGATCCAGAAGCCGGGGGCATCTCCTACGGCGACCGTCTCGATCTGGGTACCCGGACCAACCTTTTTGACTAGGAGTGTTGCGCCGTCGTCGGATCGGAACTGGGTATGGAGTAGACCTACTTCGGTATCCCCGGCGGCGGGTAGGGGGTTTCCGCCCCCCCACACAAGGGTGACCCGGTTCTCGTCGTCGATGTAGGCTCCGCCAGGGGCGCCGATCTCATCATCGGGGACGATCACGACGAAATCCACGATGTCTAAGGCTTCCCGGAGCGACACCGGCCGTCCCAGATCGAGATCGGAACCCAAATCAGAACTGGCGTCCTCGGTAAGCTCGATCTCGATCCCGGCGACACCCAAGAGCTCAGCCACCGCCTCACGACCCGCCGGAATCAACAGGACCGCCGCTATAAGGACGACGGCGGAGAGTATGGCAAGAGTCGCCCGGAGCAGCCGCCGACCCGACCTTCTCGACACCGGAACCGCAAGCCGGGACCGAATCCGGCCTGTGAGGTCGCCGTCATCCGGCCAATCGACATCAGTGGCGAGGTCGGCAAGCATCTCTTTCACGTCGTAGGTCTGATCATTCATCGTCGTCACCCACTCCTTTCTTGGCGAGTGCCCGCCGGAGTAGTCGCAGGCCTCGGGAGGTGCGGGACTTCACCGTTCCCTTCGGGATACCCAACGTCTCCGCCGTTTCCGCCTCCGACAGCCCGAGAAGAAAGCGGTGGACGATCACCGAACGGTATCGATAGGGGAGGCCGTCCACCACATCGAGAACGGTGCGTCGGTCCTCCCGGGTGAGGACAACCGTCTCGGGAGATGGGGCCGCACCTCCCGAGACCGGATCGCCCGCCTCACGGAGTGCGAGACGATGCTGTCGTACCCGATGCCGACCCCTGTTGATCGCCTCATTACGGACAATCCTCAGGAGCCAGGGGCGGAACGGCGCCTCGACTCTGAAGCTCTCCAGAGCGGCAAACGCCTTCACAAATGCCTCCTGGGCGGCGTCCTCGGCCTCGGTCCGTTCACCGAGGACGACGAAAGCCACCCGCAACGCCATCGGTTGGTGGATACGCACCAGTTCCTCATAGGCATCGACGTCACCGTGTCGTGCATTTTCTACCAGGTCTCGTTCTCGCAGTGGACGGCCCTCCACCGGCGCTCGCTCATCCATGACTACACCGGCCGCACGCGATCGGTTCCCACCTGATCCCTTGGAACCGAATTACCGGGCACGGTGTATAACCCATATATAGAGTGGCTACTAAAGGAGTTTTGTGAAGCGCATCACCACTATCATCGTCACAGGTGCCCTGTTGACCGTGGCACTCGCCACGACTGCTTCCGCTGGGGGATGGGCGGTCACAACCCTCGATGAGATCCCCGGCCAACCCCGAGCCGGGGAGAGCTATGAGATCGGTTACACCATCCGCCAGCATGGGATCGAACCGGTCGGCGTTGACAACACCGTGATCCGTATTTTCGACGGCGATGGGCTGCCGGAAGACTTTCCCGGTAGGCCGGACGGTCCCGTGGGTCATTACGTCGCCGATGTGACCTTCCCTGACGCTGGTGAATGGCGATGGTCGGTAACCCAGGGCTTCTTCGCCGAACAGGACCTGGGAGCGATCACGGTAGGCGAGCCGATGTCGGCTTTTCCGAGTCCTCTCACCATTCTCCGAGTAGCCCTCCCCATGGCGGCAGTGCTTTGCCGTCGTGCTGGTGGCTATCCAGAGCAATCACGTGCTGCGTCGTGGAGTCGACTCGGCCACACCGGATGCGGGCTAGCTCCCTACACCTCTTTGTCTCAACCGGTCTAGCCATCATCCTTGTCGGTGCCAGCGTGCTGGTGTGGGTTGTCGACCCGGCTGTCGTCCAGGAGGAGAGTATCGATGGTGAGGACCTGTTCATGGCCAAAGGATGTGGAAGCTGCCATCAGATCCTGGGGCTCTCGGAGGGAAGTATTGGACCCGATCTCACCGCGCTGGCCGAGGTGGCGGCGACCAGGGTTGAAGACTTGACCGCCGAGGAATACGTCCGTCAGTCCCTGCTCGACCCCCAGGCCTTCGTCGTTCCTGCCAGCAGTGTCACCGAAATGCCCACCCTCCCCCTCGCCCAGTCGGAGGTTGACGTCCTAGTCGAATTCCTCCTGGAAAGCCGCTAGCCCGACTCTCGCCAGAATTGTGCCTGAACATAAGGGGAACGCAGGTACGGGTGCATTTCACGATCCGTCGGTGTCGGGCCGTACGCTGGGCCGGGTGAGGCATGAGATACCGTTCCCGGGTCCGGAGGTCCTCGGTCGTGGTTTGGTCGTTGGCCCCGCCGACGACCTCCCCGGCGTGGCTCTCTCCTGGCCCACAATCACCATCGACGACACCGCACTCGAGAAGGCAGCGGACACGGCAGAGACGCTGAGGAGTTGGTGGCTGGAACGAACCCCGTCTGTCGTCATCCTCGCCGTCCCCTTCGCCCTCCTCCGCCGTGGCGAGACCAGTGACGTGGCACCACACGATCTATCGCCTGGTTTCACATTTCACCGCGATGCGATCCACTTCCTGATCTGGGCCAACCGCTATGACGCCCGTGGGGGCGAGCTCGTCTGGCACCATTCCGACCGTGCCATGTCGCTCGGCGCCGAGCGCGGCACCGAAACTGACGTGACCGACAGCACAGGTTCCTCCTTCTGGATCGACGGCGGTCCACGACATCCCGTTCCGGATCTCGATGTGATCCATGTCAACCAGGTCTGGGGAGGATCGTTGCACCCCGACCGGGTTCAGGAATGGGTCGGAGATATCGGTCTCGATGCCTCCCAGCACGCTGCCGTCCACCATCCGGGTGGTCCGGCACGGATCATCGCTCCTGCGGGTTCTGGCAAGACGCGGGTCCTCACGGAGCGTCTCCGCCATCTCGTCAACGACCGGGGCTGGGATCCCGGGGGGATCACCGCGGTCGCCTACAACGTCCGTGCCGCCCAGGAGATGAAGGATCGCACGAGCGATCTCGCCGGGGCCTCCATCTCCACCCTGCACTCCCTGGGCTATCGCATCATCGGGGATGCCCGCGCGGGTCGTCCACCCGTGCTGGAAGAACGGGAGATTCGCACCATGCTGGGCGGTCTGGTCCCCGGTCGTCCCCGGGCCGGTGAGGATCTCCTCGCCCCCTATATCGAGGCCCTAGCCGAGGTGCGGGATGGTCTGGTTCCCCCCGGCGACGTCGAGATGTCCCGCGACGACGTGCCAGGGTTCGCCGAGGTGTTTCGTCGCTACCGCGCCCAGCTGAAGCAATCCGGGGCGATCGACCATCCCGAGCAGATCTACGCTGCCATCGAACATCTCCTCGGGGATCCTCGTCTGCGCACCCGCTACCAGCATCGGGCGCGGCACCTCCTGGTCGACGAGTTCCAGGACCTCACACCCGCACGTCTCCTCATGATCCGCCTCATCGCGGGACCGGGCGTCGACGTGTTCGGGGTGGGTGACGACGACCAGGTGATCTATGGACATGCCGGGGCCGACCCCGCCTTCCTCATCGAGTACGAACGCTACTTTCCCGGTGCCAGCGCCTACGAGCTCTCCACCAACTACCGCTGTCGACCCGATGTCACTACGGCCGCGTCCACCCTCCTCACCCACAACCGCGTGAGGGTCCCCAAGAACACCATGTCGGGACGACCCGATGCGGAACCCGGTATGGAGGTGCTCACCAGCTCCACCAGCGAGCTCGGCCCGCGACTGGTCAATGACATTGAACGATTACTCACCGAGGGCCGAGTCCCAGCCGAGATCGCCGTGCTCACCAGAGTAAACGTGGGTCTTCTCGCCCCTCAGATACTCCTCTCCGATGCTGGCATCCCGGTGCAGTCGGTGGTCGGTGTCGGTCTCATGGACCGGTCCGGTGTCCAGTCGGCGATGGCGTGGCTCCGGCTCG
Source organism: Acidimicrobiia bacterium (assembly GCA_009377735.1). GTDB lineage: Bacteria > Actinomycetota > Acidimicrobiia > Spongiisociales > ZC4RG35 > WHTL01. The sequence continues at coordinate 2,477 of WHTL01000045.1, read as the reverse complement.
GACATGCCGCCGCTCACGGTGAGGATCTCACCCAACAGGATCTCGGCAATGCGTTGCGGCGGCCACCTAGAAGGATCTCCCCTGGTTTACGCGGGGTGATCACATCCTCGGGCTGGCAACTTGATCGCCTCTCGGTATTCGCCTCCGACAACGACAACGACCGTCTCCGGCAACGTATGGAGGAATTCGTCGATGACATCTATCTGATGCGGGATGCTGTCGACGGCGGGACCACTAGAGACACCCTCATCGCCTTGCGTGATCGGGTGGGATTGGGTAGCGCCCTTGATCGGCTCGATCGCTCCAAAGGCGCCAACCCGGTCTCCCATGGGGATGACCTCGCCGCCCTCATCCAGATATCCCACCTGCAACCCGACCCCGCCCTGTTCGAGCGCTGGCTCCGAGACCATCTCACCAGACCATCGGCACCGGACGGCGTCACCCTGTCGACGGTGCACCGCGTCAAGGGTCTGGAGTGGCCGGCGGTGGTGGTGTGGGATGTCACCGACGAGGTGTTCCCCCACCGTCTCAGCGCCGGTTTGGCCGAGGATGAGGAGGAGCGGAGAGTCTTCCACGTGGCGATCACCCGTGGTATCGAGAACGTGATCGTCCTCGGCGCCGACCAACCCCCCTCGCCGTTCATCGAGGAGATGACCAAGGAGGCATCACCCGATGACGCCGCGGCTTCTGGCGTCGCTCCCTCCCCCGTCGGGATAGAGGCGGTGGTGGGGAGGACGGTGTCCTGGCAGGGCTTCCGGGTCAAGGTGACCAGCATCGAGGACACCGGTGCTCGGGTCTCCCTACCCACCGGTACGTCCCTGCTCATCCGTTGGCAGGAGCGTGTGGAGCGGAAGGGAGTCCTAGGGCCATTGCAACGACCTCCGGAGACCCCCCGACCCTCGGTGGACGACGAACTGCTGGAACGTCTCCGCGAGTGGCGTCTGCGCCGAGGAGCGGCGGATGGCGTGCCCGCCTACGTCGTCGCCCACGATCGACATCTCGAGTCCATCGCCGCAGCCCGTCCGACCAGCCTCGACGAGCTGGCGGAGTGCGACGGCATCGGCCCGAGCCGATTGGAGCGCTACGGCGAGGAGATCCTCGACCTCATCGATGAACCGTGATATCTGAACATCCTCCTCAGTCTCATCTTTGTCTCCGCCGTCTATTTACCGTATCAGTATGGAGTCGCGTGCTGCCCGTCAGTTGGCCGAGATCGCCGAGGTCGTCAACGTTGCCGAAACGCTGGATGTAGCCGTCTGGTTACGTGGAGGATGGGCGATGGATTTCTTCCTCGATCGGGCCAGCCGACCCCACGGGGATATCGACTGGTTCATGTGGTCGGAACAGGTTGACCGTCTAGTAGCCGAACTCGAGGTCCGGGGCTACCGGTTTCTCCCAGGCCCACCTCCCGACCAACAACGTGATCTCTCCAAGGGTGGCGAGGAACACAATATCGCCCTGCTGGCCCAGAATGCCCAGGGGGGCGTCGTCGTTGCAGGAGGCCCCGGGGCTGGATCACCATGGCCGGACGGCATGCTCGCCGCATGGACCGGTCGGCTGGGGTCGATCGAGTGCCCCATCATCAGCCCCGAGGCCCAGATCGAGATCAAGCGGATGATGCCGGAATGGGTCCCGGGGATGCGTCGTCGCTCGAAAGACGCCGAGGACATCGCCCTGATTGAGGCAGCCCTCGACGCGGAATAGATGGCGACATTCAGTCGACCGCCTCCGGCATACGCAGCGGAGTGATTGAGATGACACCATCGTGGGCGGCCTCGATGTCGGAGCCGTCGAGGGGTTCGATGTTACGCATCCCGCCCCGGTACGAGTGGCGGAACACACCGTCGGAGACCCGCTCGAAGAGCTGGTCGTAACCGACCCGGGCCACCTTGGTGTGTCTCCTCTCGGTTTCGTCGGTGGCCTCGAATGGAATGTTGATGGTGACCACGTCACAGCGATCGGGGAGACGGTCATCCCAGAGCTCGCCGATCAATCGACTGGTCACCCCAGATAGAGCACGCCACTTTGACTGGGAGCGGACATCGATGGCCATGCCCCGCCACTCGTGCCAGTCGGTCATGGTCCCCGTTGACACGGCGATGGCTGGGATACCGGATATCCAGCCCTCCGTCGCCGCCCCCACCGTCCCCGAGGACATGAGGAAGGCGGCACCATGGTTGTAGCCCAGGTTGATGCCCGACACGACCAGTTCGGGGGGTTCCTCGAAAAGACCATGGATCCCGATCTGGGCGGTGTCGGCGGGGTATCCTGATGTGGTCCAGGCCGTGAAGCCGTCGTCGTCGATGCGGTTCACCTCAATGTCGTGGTAACGGGTGATGGCCTTGCCCACCCAGGATCGTTCCCGATCGGGCACCACAACGCGCACCTCCCCCAGATCGCGCAGCGCCCGGGCGAACGGCCGGAGGGCTGGTGAGTCGATCCCGTCGTCGTTGGTAAGGAGTATCCATCCCATTCGT
>WHTL01000294.1 GCA_009377735.1 Acidimicrobiia bacterium | reverse complement strand
GCACCTCCCTCCCTGCGACCGAAACGACTGGTGAGGGTCCCGTCTACGTGTTCTCCGATGGCAAGGTCCAGACGGGAACCTGGGCACGTGAGACCGTGGACGACTGGTTCACCCTCACCGCCGAGAACGGAGATGAGTTGGTGGTGAAGCCCGGGCGAATCTGGGTACAGACGCCCCCAACCGGTGGCGTCACCTTCGAATGATGACTGCGGGCGAGATCGCCTCCGCCGTGCGACCTGGGGAGATCACAGCGTCTGCAATCGTGGCCGAAGCCCTGCAACGGATCAATGAGGACGAGACCAACTCGTTCATCTCCGTTGACGACCAGGCCCGATCACGAGCCCAAGCCATCGACGAGGCCGTCGCCAAAGGTGAGGATCCCGGGCCTCTCGCCGGTGTTCCCGTGGCCCTCAAGGACCTGATCGACCACGAGGGTCGAACCAACACGGCAGGATCCGCCTTCTACCGGAACGTTCCCGATAGCTCTGCCCCTGTGGTCGGACTGCTCAAGGCGGCGGGGGCGATCATCATCGGGAGGGCGAACCTCCACGAGTTCGCATTTGGGTTCGACTCGGAGAACCAGTGGTTCGGACCAGTGCGCAACCCCTGGGATCTCACCACCTCGGCAGGTGGATCATCGGGGGGATCGGCGACCGCGGTCGCCGCAGGCCTGGTGCCGCTATCTCTGGGGACCGACACCGGAGGGTCGGTGCGTGTTCCCGCCGCCATGACCGGCACCTTCGGGCTCAAGGTCACCCATGGTGCCATCCCCACCCGAGGTGTTTTTCCGTTGGTGCCCTCGTGTGACACGGTGGGTCCGTTCGCCACTTCGGCCTCGGATCTGACACTTATCCACTCTGTTCTCGCGGTGCACGACCCCGAGGACCCCAATTCCCGACAATCTGCCCACACATCGAGACCCATCAGACGGGTCGGGGTGCCCCATCCGTGGATAGACGATGCTCCGACGAGCAAGTCCGTGTCCGACGACTTCGCCCAGGCTCTCTCATCCCTCGCGGGCAAGGGTATCGAGGTGGTTGACATCACCATCCCCGAGCTCCTCCCACCGGGACGCATCGTCGATGCCATAGGTCAGGAGGTGTCGGATATCCATCGAGGTTGGGTCGAGAGCGGGAAGCGGTATGGCGACTCCGTCCTCCCCCGCATCGAGGCTGCTCTTGCGGTCGACACCGCCGCCAGCGAGGAGGCGCTGCAATGGCGGGCCGACACCAGGCGGGCGACCCGCCAGGCACTCTCGGAGGTGGATGCACTCATCACTCCCGCTGTCGCCAATACCAAGAAGACGATCGGCGACGACAAGATCGACGGTAGGAATGCCCGGACGGTGATCTCCTACTTTTCCGCCATTGTCAACCATGTTGACCTTCCGGCACTGAGCCTTCCACTCGCCATCTCCAAGGCATCGCCGCCGACGTCGATCCAGGTGGTGGGAGACGACTGGTCAGAGACCGATTTGTTGGCGTTCGGACAGTTCCTCGAAGATGAGGAGTTGGTGGGGTTTCGTGCCCCATCCATGAACTCCCAGTCCTCGGAAAATGAGATCTAGACTCGGAGTAACACCGCGTCAACGGTGAATATCCCACCAAGTATCACCCACAGCGACCAAGAGGTGAAGTCCAAGTGACAACAGAAGATCTGGTCAGCCAGGAGTCCGACCAGACTACAGAGATCGACCGTGCGGTCGTCCGATTCGCCGGAGACTCTGGAGATGGGATGCAGGTTGCGGGGACCCGATTCACCGATGCCTCAGCGGCATTCGGCAACGACCTCGCCACCCTCCCCTCGTTCCCCGCCGAGATCCGAGCCCCGGCCGGCACCCTCCCCGGGGTGTCGTCTTTTCAGGTGCAGATCGCCGATTTTGACATCCTCACCGCCGGTGACGAACCCGACACCCTGGTCGCGATGAACCCCGCCGCCCTAAAGAAGAACCTGGGCGACCTCAAAAAGGGTGGGACGCTCATCGTCAACAGCGACGCCTTCGAGGAGCGGAATCTGGCCAAGGCCGGCTACGACCACAACCCCCTGGAGGGAGAGGATGTCAAGGGGTTCCGCCTCATCGAAGTTCCCATGGAGCAGCTCACGAAGGAAGCGGTGAAGGACTCGGGTGTCTCGGGACGTGATGTACTCCGCTCCAAGAACTTCCTCGCCATAGGTCTTCTCACCTGGCTCTACAACCGACCCACCGAACCTACCATCGAATGGGCGGAGAAGAAGTTCGCCAAGAAGCCGGAGGTTGCCCTTGCCAACGTGATGGCTTTCAGGGCTGGCTACAACTTCGGGATCACCACCGAGGCCACCAAGACCACGATCGATATCCAACCTGCTGCGCTCCCCCCTGGCACCTATACCAACGTAACAGGCAACATCGCCCTCTCATGGGGTCTGGTGGCGGCGGCGCACCAGGCCAGACTTCCCCTCTTCTACGGGAGCTATCCGATCACCCCAGCATCCGACATTCTCCACGAGCTCTCCAAACACAAGAACTACGGAGTGGTCACCTATCAGGCCGAGGACGAGATCGCCGCGGTTGGATCAGCCATCGGCGCCGCCTTCGCCGGCAACTTCGCCGTCACTGGATCCTCGGGACCGGGCATTGCCCTCAAGTCGGAGGCCATCTCTCTCGCATTCCAGGCAGAGCTTCCTCTCCTGGTTATCAATGTCCAGCGGGCGGGGCCGTCGACGGGCATGCCCACCAAACCCGAGCAGTCCGACTTGTTGTTCTCCCTGTTCGGGCGTCATGGCGAAGCACCGCTTCCGGTCGTCGCCGCGGCGAGCGCCTCGGACGCCTTCGAAGTGGCAATCGAGGCTGCCCGTATCGCCCTAAAATACATGACACCGGTGATCCTGCTCTCCGACAACTACATCGCCAACGGCTCCGAGCCGTGGAATCTTCCGGATATCGAGGATCTTCCCGATATCTCCGTGCCCTTCGCCACCGGAGACAATTCCGAGAAGGGCTTCATGCCGTACATGAGGGATATCGAGACCTTCTCCAGACCTTGGGCGATCCCGGGAACACCCGGTCTGGAGCACCGCCTAGGTGGTCTGGAGAAGGAGTCAATCACCGGCAATGTGTCCTACGACCCCGAGAACCACCAGCTCATGACCGATAGTCGGGCATGGAAGGTCGTCAATATCGCCCACGATGTCGCACCCGTCGAGGTCGATGACCCCGACGGCGACGGCGAGATACTCCTCTTGGGTTGGGGTTCGACCTATGGGGCCATCCGGGCGGCGGCACGGGATCTGCGTCTCAATGGTCATAAGGTGGCCCGTGCCCATCTGCGTCATCTAAACCCCTTCCCCGCGAACCTTGGTGAGGTGCTGGCGTCCTACGACAAGATCCTCATCCCAGAGCTGAACACGGGGCAGCTTCGCAAGCTGATCCGAGCCGACTTCCTGGTCGACGCAAAGGGCCTCAACCGGGTTGCCGGGGTCCCCTTCCGTGTAAGCGAAATCAGCGACGCGGCCACCAAGATGCTGGAGTAATGGACGCATGAGACCGATGATCCAGCCTTCCAACAATCCCATCGAGGATGTGAAATGACCACCACCGAATACACCAGAGCAGACTTCCAGACCGACCAGGAGGTGCGGTGGTGTCCCGGTTGCGGTGACTACACCATCCTCGCCAGCGTCCAAAATTTCATGGCTGAGCTCGGAGTTCCCCGAGAGAAGATGGTCATGATCTCCGGTATCGGGTGCGCGGCGCGTTTCCCGTATTACATGAATGTCTATGGGATGCACTCCATCCACGGGCGTGCCCCGGCCATCGCCGCCGGTATCTCCGTCACCAGGCCGGACCTTTCCGTGTGGGTCGTCTCCGGCGACGGCGACGCCCTCTCTATCGGAGGCAACCACTTAATCCACGCCCTTCGTCGCAACCTCAACATCAAGATCCTGCTTTTTAACAACCAGATCTACGGGTTGACCAAGGGTCAGTACTCTCCCACTTCCGAGCAGGGAAAGGTCACCAAGTCGACCCCGTTCGGGTCCCCGGATCGTCCCTTCAACCCGGTGAGCCTCGCCCTCGGTGCAGAGGCGAGTTTCGTTGCCCGCACCCTCGATATGGACCGTAAACACACCACGGAGATCCTCAACGCCGCCTACCTGCACCAGGGATCTGCACTCGTCGAGATCTATCAGAACTGCAATGTCTTCAACGACAAGGCATTCATCGAGCTCACGGGTAAGAACACCCGCGATCACAACCGGATCAACCTCGTCGATGGGGAGCCGATCACCTTCGGTCCCGACGGGGAGAAGGCCATCATCCTCGAGGACGGAGAGGCCAAGATAGTGGACACCGCATCGGTGGAGCCCGGGCGGATCCTGGTTCACGATGCCGGTCGCGACGACCCAAGCGTCCCCTTCGCACTATCCCGGCTGGCCCACGGCCCCTACGGCCCCACACCACTCGGCATCTTCCGAAATGTGAGCCAACCCACCTACGAGTCCACGGTACGCGACCAGGTCACCGCCGCCAAGGAAGCCAAGGGAGAAGGCGACCTCAAGGCCCTAATCCAGTCCCAAGGCACCTGGAGAGTCTGACTTAAGCCGTTACGGATTCGGTGGTGACCACCCTGGTTGACTCGGCGCTGGTGTCGGGGACTGCCAAAAGGGCACCGTCCTGGGACACGATGATCTCGGGTGACTGATCGCTGCCGGGCACTGGATAGGTATCGCCCTCCGGTGTTATCACCCTCCAGTCGCCGGCGGAACCGTCATTTTTGAGTGTGAAGGCGAGTACGGAGTCGCTGGCTGGGAGAGGTTCGGCGGTGAGTACCTCTTCATTGAAGAACAACCGGGGTGTGCCAGATGAGTCGATGACGTAAATACCACAGGCTCCGGATGCTATCGCCTCCTCCCCCACGAAATCGGGACTGACGACACTGCAATCTGATAGAGACTCGACGAGTTCACCAGATCGGTGATACACCTCTACCTCCAAGTGTCCCTGATAGGTGGCACCTACGAGATACTCACCGACAGCGGCAACGCTGGT